>CAIKQM010000589.1 GCA_903829565.1 uncultured Planctomycetota bacterium | reverse complement strand
GCCATTCCGGGTGTAGGCCAACTGCAGATCACCACCACGCCTGTGCAAGTGGGACCAGACAACTGCGCCACGCCTACGGTCATCGCGGGCGATGGCACGTTCAACTTTGACAACACCAACGCCACCACAGGCGCCGAAGGCCAAGGCCAAGGCTTGTGCAACCAAGTCGGCGCAGGCACCGCAGTGCTGCAGGATGTGTGGTTCCAATGGACCGCGACCACCACCGGCACAGCGATTGTGACGACCTGCGGCTACACGGCGATCGACACGAAGATCGCACTGTATGCCGGTGCTGGCTGTCCCACAGCGGCCGCGCTCGCGTGCAATGACGACGCCTGTGCAGGCTTTCAATCGACTCTAACCGCAGCTGTAGTGGCCGGTCAGACCTACACCATCCAACTAGGTCTCTATCCCGGCAACATTCCGCCCGCGACCTCCGGTGTGGGGCTCTTCAACATCCAAACGCGCCTGCCACCCACCAACGACAACTGTGCCACGCCGCAGAACCTGACGGGCTTGGCCTTTGCGTTCTATGACTGCGCTCCGGCCACCACGGGTGCGCAAGGTCAGGCCGAGGCGCTGTGCACCGAACCTGCAGGCACGGGCCTGATCAAGGATGTGTGGTACGCATGGACTGCGCCCGCGACGGCGCAGTACCGCGTGTCGTCGTGCGGCGTTTCTGTGCTCGACTCGAAGATCGCCGTGTACACCGGTCAGGGTTGCCCGACCTCGCCCGCCATCAGTTGCAACGACGACGATTGCAACACGCAAGCGCGCGCCATGTTCCAAGCGGTGGCAGGGCAACGCTACACCTTCCAAGTGGGTCTGTGGCCAGGTGCGCAAGTCAGCGGCTCGGGCGCGATTTTCATCGAGCTCGTACCGCCGGCTCCTGCGAACGACCTGTGCGCCAATGCGACGCCCATCACCGGTCCCGGTCCGCATGCCTTCGACACGACTCTGTGCTTCACAGGCACCGAAGGCCAAGCCGAAGCCGCGTGCGTGTTCTTCAACGAGATCGCGATTCGCAATGACCAGTGGTTCGCGTGGACCGCATCGACCACCGGAACAGCGACGTTGACGACGTGCGCCGGCATCATCGGCAGCCCGAGTGAAGACACAAAGGTCGCCATCTATGCCGGTGCTGGTTGCCCCACGGGTCCAGCCATCGCGTGCAACGAAGACGATGGCTTCTGCGGCCAGTTCGGCTTCCCCTCCACAGTCTCGTGGCCGGTGGTGTGCGGGCAAACCTACACGATCCAGATGGGGCGCTATCCGCTGGAGACGAACTCGGTGTTAGGTACATTTGACATCGTCGAAAGCGGTGCACCGTGTGTCGCCGCGACGCCGTTCTGTTTTGGCGATGGCACTGGCACGGCTTGCCCCTGCGGCAACTCCGGCACGGCGGGCCGTGGTTGTGCCAACTCGGTCGATGGCACCGGGGCCGTGATCGAAGCCACGGGCGTGGCGAGCCTCGCAGCCGACTCACTGCAGCTGCGCCTGTTCGGTGTGCCGAACTCGAGCTGCCTGTACTTCCAAGGCACTGCGCGCACCAATGGTGGCGCAGGCGCTGTGTTTGGCGATGGCTTGCGCTGCGCGGGCGGTACGGTGCTACGACTGGGCACCAAGCAAGCCGCCGCTGGTGCCAGCGCCTACCCGCAGGCCGGTGATCTGGCCATCACGACGCAGGGCCAAGTGCTCGCACCGGGCACGCGTACCTATCAGGCTTGGTACCGCAACGCTGCGGCCTATTGCACCGCCAGCGTGTTCAACCTCAGCAACGGCTTGGAGCTGACCTGGGTGCCGTAAACGGGTAGCTCTGCCGCAGGTCTCGCAGCACCGCCCTTGCAAGTGCTCGCGCGTGTTCCTACACCAACAGGTCGGATGGAACTCGAAAGCACCGACAGCAAGCAGGCCACAAAGGTAGAGTCGCAAGAGAAGCCGGCCAAGCGCGGCGCCACAGCCGAGGACATGGCGGCGCGGCAGCGCGACATCTCGGTGGCGGAGTTCTTCACCAAGAACCGCCACCTGCTGGGCTTCGACTCCCCGCTCAAGTCGCTGTTGACGGCAGTCAAAGAAGCGGTCGACAACTCGTTGGATGCCTGCGAAGAGGCTGGCATTCCGCCGGATGTGTTGGTCGAGCTGCACGAGCTCGCCGAGAACCGCTACCGCATGGTGGTCGAGGACAACGGCCCCGGCATCCTGCCCGAGCAAGTAGGCAAGGTCTTCGGCAAGCTCCTCTACGGCTCCAAGTTCCACAAGCTGTCGCAATCGCGCGGCCAACAAGGCATCGGCATCTCGGCGGCCGGCATGTACGGCATGCTCACCACAGGCAAGCCGATGAAGATCATCAGCAAGCCCGGCAAGCGCGCCAAAGCGCACGAGTTCCTGCTGTCGATCGACACCACCAAGAACAAGCCCGACATCCACGAGCAGAAGACCGTGGAGTGGGACAAGGATCACGGCACGCGCGTCGAGATCGAGATGGAGGCCAAGTACCAGAAGGGCCTGCGCTCGGTCGACATGTATGTCAAGCAAACCGCCATCGCCAATCCGCATGTCACGCTGACCTATCGTGATCCGCAAGGCGGCGTGGTGACCTACGAGCGCAGCACCAAAGAGCTCCCGCCTGCAGTTGAAGAGATCAAGCCGCACCCGCACGGTGTCGAGCTGGGCCGCTTGATCGGCATGATGAAGGAGACGCAGGCGCGCTCGCTGGCGGGCTTCTTGCAGGAAGACTTCTCGCGCGTAGGACCGAAGGTCGCGGTGGAGATCTGCAAG
>CAIKQM010000588.1 GCA_903829565.1 uncultured Planctomycetota bacterium | reverse complement strand
CGCTTGGCGCCTGGCTCGGCAATCAAGCGCTTGGTGAAGACCATGCCCGTGCCGGGCGCGTACTCCCACTCGATGCCCTTGTCCTGCCCCTTGTCTTGCCCCTTGTCTTGCACGGGGCGCATGACCCACAAGGCCTTGTCGAAGCCTTCGCCGGCGATGCTCTTGGCCGACGGACCGGCGCGCCACACCAACGAGCGCGAAGGATCACGACCGGTGTTGACGGTCGACAGCAGCAGCACCCAGTTCTCGGGCTTCTGCGCATCGGCGGCACTCGTGCCGCTCTTTTGCGCGTGACCCTCGCGGCGCGCTTCTACAAGCGTGGCGCCTTCATTGGTGGCCGTCAGCAACCAACGCGAGCCCGGTTCGCCGATCAAGAAGGTCTGCGTGCGTGCCTCTGTGTCACGCACCACGCGACCTTGCGTCCCAGCAGGCAGTGTCGCCGGGTTCGCTTGCGACGACTCCGTCGTGGTCGACTCCGCGGCAGGAGCTTCCGTGCGTGCCGTGGTGTTCGAACCATCGGGAACAGTCGGCTTCGGCGGCGGGAACAGCAATGTCCAGCCAACCACGATCACAAAGCACAGCAGCAACGCGGAGAGAAAGCGCTTGTCCAAGGTCGTCCGTTCCGTCGCGGTCGTAGAGGGGTCTTTCAGGCGTGTCGTTGCGATCAGCGGCCGACGGCCAACCGTTCAGCAAGAAACTCAGGCAGTTCCTTCACAGCACGGATGCGTTCCGCAGCTGTGTGGTGGTCATAGTCCAGTCGCACAAAGCTTGGACGCAGACCGTCCCACAGCACATACGACAGGCGCGGATCTCCGTCGCGCGGTTGGCCTACCGAACCGACGTTGAGGATCGCGCGATTGCCTGCGCGCAGATCCAAGTCCAACGGAGTCGTGGTGCCAGACGGGCGGTACATGCGGCCATCTTCGAAGTAGATCGCGGGCACATGACTGTGGCCGACGAAGCAGATCAAGCGTTCTTGCGCCGCGAGCGCGTCAAAACAAGCGCGCATCTTCTCGGGGTTCTGACGGTCGCGCGGCAGCATGTACTCGCGCAACGGATCGCGCGGTGAGCCATGTGCGTACATCGCACTTTCGTCCAAGGCGGAGGGCGACAGAGTGTCAAGCCAATCGTACACCTTGGCATCACCATCCAAGAGTGCCCCCGCGGTCCACTGGATGGCCGCGCGCGCCTTGGGGTTGAAGTCACTGTCGCCATCGGCGTCGATCAACGCCGCCTCGTGATTGCCCTTCAAGCACAGACCGGGCTCGAAGCCATGCGCACCCTGCACGCGATCGCGTACAAAGCACACGGCTTGGTACGGTTCGGCTCCATACCCCACGATGTCGCCCAAGCAGTACAGGCGCTTCGCACCGCGTGCCAAAGCATCCGCCACAGCCGTCTCAATGGCGGGCATGTTGCCATGCAGATCGGAGATGATGGCGGTGAGGGGGTAGGCCACGGGAGCTGGCCCGAGCCAAGGCGCGGGGCGCAGCATGGTCGTGTCCTAGATGGGATCCGTCAAGGAACGGCCGCTGGAGGGCTGCCCAAGCGCCACAAATACAGGGTTGTCGCGAGGCAAAGAAGCGTGCCGCCCACGGCTCCTAGTGGGCCCGCGATCGGGCTGAGGGCCAAGTGCCCCGCCAGTGGCAGGAGCCCGCAGCCGCACAAGAGGAGCGCAATGGTGGGTGCGGCGTAGCCTCGTCGTTGCAGGCGGTGTGCAAGGTGGCGTCGATCGCCTTGCCATGGTGCACGCCCCGCTCGCACCCGAGCCCACGAAACCAGCGCAAGGTCGCAGGCCGGCAGCACCAGCAACAACCACGAGGCGGGTGTTGCGCAGAGACAGAGCAGTCCGACGAGATGCGAGCCAGAGTCACCTAGGTAGGCGCGGGCGCCTGTGGGCGCGCGCGTGACATTGAACGGCAACAGCGCACAAGCGGCGGCACCGAGTGGCACTCCCACCAGCAGCAAGGGCACGGCGCAGACGCTCAACACAGCGCCATCGGCGTTGTCAAATGTATTGGACACATTCAGCGCGACCATACAGGCCGTTGCAGCAAGTGCTGCTTCGGTGATGGGGATGGGCAGCGCCCACGCGTACACCAACGCCACAAGTAACTGTCCAGTCAACTTGACAAGCGGTGTGAGGCCTTGTGGTGCCAAGTCATCGCACAAGCCCACGCCGTACGCGGCACACAGCACCAGTGTGGTGGTCCACGGATTCAGCTGCGTTGCATGCCAACCGAGCGCACAAGCCACGATGCACCCCGCCAAGAGTGCGGTCCCCAAGACCAACGGCACAGCGCGCGCTTGTTGCTTGCGTTCGCGCTCGGCCGCGCCATCGTCGCGCAGCTGTTTCGGTGCGCGCTCCACCAACCACAAGGCCGCAAGTACCGTTGCCAGCGTGCAGGCGGCCCAGGTGATGAGACTATCCATCACCGTACGTGCCAACCGTACAGGCCGCGCGTGGTGATGAGCTGGGCCACAGCGGCTGGCAACTCACGCAAGGCGGTCTCGTCGCGTGCAGCGAGGCGTGCCCGCAAGTCGGTCGAGCTCGCCACGACCTCGGGCTGGTGCACATACCCGGCGCGCAGCTTGTGCTGGAGGTGGGACGGCAAGGCCGCGCAGGCTCGAGCAAGCGCCTCTTCGGCCTCGCCGCCGCGATGCACAATCAACGGTTCCACCAGCTCGAGCAGCTCTCGCCCCTGCCGCCAACGCGGCAAATCCGGCAAGTTGTCGGACCCGAGCACTAGGACCAGCTGCGCATCCGGCGCCAGCTCGGCTTTCAGCTCGCGCACCGTGTCCATCGTGTAGGAAGGCGGGCCGCGCCGCAGCTCGCGCTGATCGACCACGACGTGCTCGAGGCCCTCGCAGGCTGCTTGCACCAAGGCGCAGCGCTCGGCATCGGAAAGGGCTGGCCCCGCCTGCTTGAACGGCGAGCGGGCCGCAGGCACCACATGGCAGCGGGTCAAGCGACCGGCAGCGAGGGCGGTGCGCAGCACATGCACATGCCCCGCATGCGGCGGGTCGAAGGAGCCCCCGTAGAGGCCAATGCGCTCGGCAGGCGTCATGGCAAGGGTGCATGGTTACCACGACGGCCGCTTGGGTAGAAGACGCTGCCCGATCGGTTGACATCCCCGTAGCCGATCCGCACAATCGTCCCCGCTGAAGCCCTCGCGCTCGACCGCCGAGGGAAAGCCCCCCTCAAGCTATGAAGCACAACCTTTCCGCCGCAGGCCTTCTGGTCGCCGCCCTCGCTCTGGGTGCCACATCGTGCTCTTCGCAGCGCACGCACTATGACGACCACTGGAACAACCGTTCCGTCGGCCTGCGCATGGGCAATTACGCCTACAATTACCGCGAAGATCGCGACGGCGAGTTCTGGGCCTACCAGGGCCGCCAGATGAGCTCGGTGGGCTTGACGCTGCAGCGTCACTTCCTGAACGAGAACCCGGACAATCCGTTGCAGCCGCACTGAGAGTGCTGGTTGGTGCATAGCCGGCTGGAGTGAGCTGGCGGAGAGGCGACCTAGGATGAAAGTCCTAGGTCGCGTCGTTTTGGGGATACTGGTCCAGCTGAGTGTGCACGGGTTCCGGACTGCCCCCCGACGGCGGGCCTGCCAGGCGGGATTTCGGGCCCTACGGCGGCCTAAGGCCTGCCCCAGGCCGCGGCTTGGTAGGTTCCGAACCGTCCATGCGGCTCTAAGTCACTATCCGACAATCCAAATAAACTAAAT
>CAIKQM010000587.1 GCA_903829565.1 uncultured Planctomycetota bacterium | reverse complement strand
ATGACGACGTCGCGCCGTGAGCTGCTGCGGTTGGCCGCGTGTGGCTTTGGAGCCGCAGCTTGGTCAGCACTGGCGCATGCCTCCTCGCGCAGCACTTGGGCAACGAGTGCCGCCACGGCCGGCGGTCGCCATCATGCTCCCAAGGCGCGCTCGTGCATCTTCCTGCACATGGACGGTGGTCCGGGGCAGATGGACACCTTTGATCCCAAGCCTGCCCTTGTCAAGTGGAATGGACAACCGTTCCCGGCACGCATGGAGGCTACGCAGTTCGCCAATACGGGCGCCACGCTGGCCTCACCTTGGAGCTTTGAGCCGCGTGGCGCCAGTGGACTCGAGATCAGCGCGCTGTTTCCCTACTTGGCCACCCAGGCGGATCGCTTGTGCGTGGTGCGCTCGATGACGAGCCAGTTCAACGAACACACCAATGCCAACTACTTTTTACACACGGGTGTGGGGCTGGCCGGGCGGCCGAGTATGGGCGCATGGGTGCGCTATGGACTCGGTGATGCACGCGCAGACTTGCCCGGCTTCGTGGTCATTGATGGTGGCTTGGTGCCTCCGGGTGGCTTGGAGTGTTGGGGCTCCGGCTTCTTGCCGGCCTCGACCCAAGCCACCGTACTCAAGCCTCGTGGTCACGGCATGGCCTTCGTCGAGCCTCCGTATGCCCGCGAGCGTCAGGAACGCATGCTGGCTCTCGCCCGCCAACATGACCGCCTTGCTGTGCATGCGGATGATCCTGCTGTAGCGGCGGCGCTGGAGAACAGCGAGCAAGCCTTCCGCATGCAAAGCGCCGTGCCGGAGCTGATGAATGTTGCGACCGAGAGCGCGGCGACACGACGCGCTTACGGTTGCGACGCAGCCTACGAGCCCACGCGCATCTACGCCCAGCAGTGCTTGCTGGCGCGCCGCTTGGTCGAGCGCGGCGTGCCCTTCATCGAACTGTCGATGGTCGACACGGGCAATGATCGCTGGGATCAACACGCGAACCTGCGTGGCGGCCACGCCGACAACGCGCGCGCTGTCGATCAACCGATTGCAGCACTGCTGCAGGACCTGTACCAGCGCGGCTTGCTTGACACGACCTTGGTTGTGTGTGCAGGTGAGTTCGGCCGCACACCGTTTGCTCAAGGCTCCGATGGCCGCGATCACAATCCGCACGGCTTCAGCGTGTGGCTCGCCGGCGGTGGAGTGAAGGGCGGCCATGTGCACGGCGCTACCGACGAGTTCGGCTACAAAGCCGTCGACGGCCGCTGCGAGCTGCATGACTTGCACGCCACCATGCTGCACTTGATGGGCTGGGACCATCGTCGCTTGACACTACGCTTCGGCGGCCGCGACATGCGCCTTACCGATGTGCACGGCCGCGTGGTGACGGACTGGCTTGAAAGTTAGTGCCGGTGTGAGAGGCTGAGGTGCCGCGTCGAATCCGCGTCGAGTAACTGTGGAATCCACGTTGGTCGCAATCTCGGAGGGCGCGCCCTAGGGATGTCGCAGTAGACTTGCGCTCGTGCGGATTCTCCTCCTCGAAGATAACGCAGATGTTCGCGCGAACCTGACCGAGCAGCTAGAGCAAGCGGGCCACGAAGTCGATGTCGCTCTCGATGGTCGCAGTGGACTGCTCATGGCCCTTGCAGGCGAGCACGACGTGCTCGTGCTGGACT
>CAIKQM010000586.1 GCA_903829565.1 uncultured Planctomycetota bacterium | reverse complement strand
TTCGCCGCGAGGGCCGTCTCTTCAATCAACGCCTGCGAGAAGTAGCGGTCCGCTTCGTAACACTCCTTGGGTTCGCCGCGTGCATCGAAGCGGAACTTCTTCTCGCTCGATTGGAGGCGCATCGAGCCCTTCTTGTCGCGCAAGTTCTGCTGCAACAGCGTCCACTTGCGGAAGTGCTCGAGGGATTCGCGCAAGAACTCCATCTCGAGCGTCGCATCCGTCAGCACCCCGTCCAGCAAGTCCTGCACATCCTTGTAGGTGTTGCGACGCACGCTGCGGATCACCGACTTGGACACCGTGGCGGACGTGCGCTGGCCCTTCTTGTCAAAGACCATCAGCACCGAGTACGCCAGACGATCCCGTCCACCGACCAGCGAACACAAGTTGTTCGACAGCTGCTCGGGCAACATCGGCACCACTTGATCCGCCAGATAGACGCTGGTGGCGCGCGCCAAGGCCTCATCGTCGAGAGCCGTGCCTTTGCGCACATAGTGCGACACATCGGCGATGTGCACGCCTACTTCGTAGGCATCGTCAGGCAGGAGCTTGATCGAGATGGCATCGTCGTAGTCCTTCGCATCGGCTCCGTCGATGGTGTAGATCAACTCACCACGCAGATCGAGTCGGCCCTGCTTGTCCTCGTCGCTGGGATCCGGCGGCAACTGGCCCACTTCGCGCAGCACATCGCCCGGAAAGACTGTGCGCACGCGAAAGGAAGCGAGCACACCCATCTCTTCGCTCTCGACATCCTTGTAGCGCTCTGGACCGTGTTCCATGCCACCAAAGGACGGCGGGCGACGACCAATGCGCTCGCGCGCGCCACCACCTACCAAGGCTTCGGCTTGCGGTGCGTCCTCGGCCCGCTTGGCAAGATCACCTGACAGCCGAATCTCGCCTTCCTGCTGGGGTGCTGGTTTGCCGCCACCCAGCAGGTCTTTGAAGCTCCTGAACTCTTTGGAAGCCACGTACTCAGCCCTTGATCACGAAGTTCACTAGGCGACCAGGCACGATGACGACTTTGAGGATCTCCTTACCCTCCAGATGCGCGGCTACAGCTGCACGCGCGACGGCTTCAAGGCCGGCTTTGTCCGCGTCCTTGGGGGCCTTGGGCGTAGCACGCAACTTGCCATTGACCTGCACCGGCAAGTCGATTTCGTCGTCCACCGCATAGCGCATGTCGGGCTTGGGCCACGCTTGCGCGGCACACAGCCCGTCCGCACCCAAGCGCTGCCAAAGCTCTTCCGCAATGTGCGGCGCAAAGGGCGACAGGGCCGCAAGCAAGCGCTGCGCTTGCGAACGAGTCACGGCCTGCGGAGCCTTGGTGGCATCATTCACAAAGCTCATGAAGGCTGCGATGGCGACATTGAAGTTGAAGTGCGTAAACGACTCCTCCACTCGCACCAGAGCCTTCGCCAACGAGCGCTCCAGCTGCAGGCTTTCCCCTTGCAGCTCACCGGTGGTCGCTGTCAAAAGATTTGGACGCACAGAATCGGTGCTCTTCTCATCTACGCACACGCGCCACAAGCGCTCCAAGAAGCGCCTGCAGCCCGGAATATCCCGCGTATTCCAAGGCTTCGAATCGGCCAGAGGCCCCATGAACATTTCGTACAAGCGGAAGGTGTCGCAACCGTACTCGGCGATGATGTCGTCAGGGTTGACCACATTCTTCAGCGACTTGGCCATCTTGGTGACGATCTGCTGCAAGGGTTCACCCGTCCCCTTGCGCACCCACGCTTCACCCTTCGTCTCGACCTCGTCGCTCGCCACCAAACGCCCCGTGGCGTCCTCATAGGCATACGCGGTCACCATGCCTTGGTTGAACAGCTTCTGGAACGGCTCCTTGGTGTGCACCAGACCAGCGTCATAGAACACCTTGTGCCAGAAGCGCGCATACAACAGGTGCATCACGGCATGCGAAGCGCCGCCCACATACAAATCGACCGGTCCCCAGTAGGTCTCCGCTTCAGCAGAGAACGGCTGAGCTGTGTTCGCCGTGTCCATGAAGCGCAACCAGTACCAACATGAGCCCGCCCAACCTGGCATCGTGTCCGTGTCGCGCCGGGCCGTGGCTCCCGTGCGGGGATCGCGTGTCTCCACCCACTCTTTGGCGCGCGCCAAAGGCGCCGATCCATCTTGCGAGGGCTTAAAGTCGTCCATGTCCGGCAACAACACCGGCAAGGCATCATCCGGAAGCAGCACCACCGTGCCGTCTTCCAAGTGAATCAACGGGAAGGGCTCACCCCAGTAGCGTTGGCGCGAGAACAACCAGTCGCGCAGTTTGTAGGTGACCTTCTTGGCACCACACCCTTGCGCCACCAACAGCTCGATGGCCTTGGCCTTGGCGGCACTCGTGGTCAAGCCATCGAGCGGACCGCTGTGAAGCGCCGTGCCTTCACCGCTGAAGCACTCGCCGTCTGCAAGGCCCTTGGTCCCTTGCGGCGGACGCACGACTTCACGCACCGCGAGCCCGAACTTTTGGGCGAACTCAAAGTCGCGTTCGTCGTGGCCCGGCACGGCCATGATGGCACCAGTACCGTAGCCCCACAGCACATAGTCAGCGATCCAGATCGGGATGCGCGCGCGCGGATCGTTTGGATCCAGCAGCGGATTCAGCGCATACGCGCCAGTAGCCACACCCGTCTTGTCCTTCGCCAACTCGGTGCGCTCCAACTCGCTCTTCGACTTGGCGGCCAACGCGTACGCTTCCACGGCAGCGCGCTGCGCAGGAGTCGTCAGCTGCGCTACGAGCGGATGCTCCGGCGCCAACACCATGAAGGTCGCGCCCCACAAGGTGTCAGGACGCGTGGTGTACACCTCGACCTCGCCGCCCGCCTCCAAACGGAAGCGCACGGAAGCTCCCTCGCTGCGCCCGATCCACTCGCGCTGCTGGACCTTGATCGACTCAGGCCAATCCAACAGCTCCAAGTCCGCCAGCAAGCGATCCGCATACGCGGTGATCTTCAGCATCCACTGCTTGAGCGGACGACGCACACACGGATAGTTGCCACGCTCGCTGCGGCCATTGATGACCTCTTCGTTGGCGAGCACTGTCTTGAGTTCTTCACACCACCACACCGGCACTTCGGCGCGGTACGCGAGGCCCTGTTCGTACAGCACCTTGAAGAGCTTCTGTGTGTGCTTGTAGTAGCTGGCATGCGAGGTATCGATCTCGCGCGACCAGTCGTACGACAGACCGATGTTCTGGAGCTGACGACGGAAGTTCGCCGTGTTCTCATCCGTCGTGGAGCGCGGGTGCCGGCCGGTTTGGATCGCGTACTGCTCCGCGGGCAGGCCGAACGCATCCCAACCCATCGGGTGCAGCACATCGAAGCCTTCCATGCGCTTCTTGCGCGACACGATGTCGGTCCCTACATAACCCAGCGCGTGACCCACATGCAGACCGGAGCCCGACGGGTACGGGAACATGTCCAGCACGTAGTACTTGGGCTTGCCGCTCGCGGGGCCCTTGGCCTTGTGCAGGCCGGCCTCCTCCCAGCGCACGCGGTGACGGGCTTCAAAGGACTGCGGAACATACTGGTTCGCGGAAACGGCGTCTTGGCTCATAGCTCTGACCGGCATCGTACTCTGACTGGGGATCGGAACAGAGTGCAGGCCGACTGTTGACAAGCGGCCCGCCGGGCGGCATCCTCTTCGGCCCGATCACCTGACAGCGGTCCGCCGCCCAAGGAGTCGGGAACAACACGGCGGGGGTTTAGCTCAGTTGGTAGAGCGCAACAATGGCATTGTTGAGGCCAGGGGTTCGAATCCCCTAACCTCCACCACCCGCCCAAGACACAGCCCTCGCACCTGCGGGGGCTGTGTTGTTTTTTGGCTGTGTTGTTTTTACCGGCAGCGTTGCTTTTGCAGGCAGGCTTCCAAGCCTGAGATTCGCTACCTTGACCTGCGCACCATGACTGAACTGGCCCACGAAGACCGCATCAAGAAGCTGGCCGCCCTGCGTGAAGCGGGCATCGATCCGTATCCCGCACGCGGAGCTCTCGGCGTCCCCATCGCACAGATGGTGCACGACGCCGGCACGCGCGAAGCCCCGGGTCCCCTGTGCGGCAAGACCGTCACCATCAGCGGCCGCATGCTGCTGCTGCGCGACTTCGGCAAGCTCGTGTTCCTGCCGCTGCGTGACCAAAGCGGCAGCGTTCAGGTGGGCTTGCAACGCGCCAAGATGGAAGCCTGGTGGCCGCAACGCAAGCTGCTCGACGGTGGCGATTGGGTCAGCGTGACCGGCGAAGTAGGTCACTCACAAAAAGGCGAGGTCACGCTGTGGGCCGAGTCGCTCACGCTGCTGACGAAGAGTGTCGCGCCGCCGCCGGAGAAGTGGCATGGCATGGTCGACAAAGAGCTGCGCTACCGCCGCCGCTATGTCGACTTGTGGACGAGCGAAGGTGTGCAACAGGTCTTTGAATCGCGCTCGAAGATCTTGTCCACCATTCGTCGCGTGCTGGAAGAAGAGCAGTACCTCGAAGTCGAGACGCCGACGCTGCACCCGATCGCAGGTGGCGCGGCAGCGCGTCCGTTCATCACGCACCACAACGCACTCGACTGCGAGTTCTACTTGCGCATCGCGCCCGAGTTGTACTTGAAGCGCTTGCTCGTGGGCGGCTTGGAGCGCGTGTTTGAAGTCTCGCGCAACTTCCGCAACGAGGGACTCTCGCAGCGCCACAACCCCGAGTTCACCATGCTGGAGCTCTACGAAGCTCACGCGGATTACCGCCGCATGATGGAGCTGACGGAGCGTCTGTTCGAGCGTTGCGCGCTGGCGGTCAACGGCACCACCAAGACCACCTTCCGCGGCCAAGAGTACGACCTCAAGGCCCCCTTCCAACGCGTGCGCTACACCGAGTTGTTCGAACAGAAGAACGGCTTTGCGTTTGACGATCACGCCAAGACGCGCGCACGCGCCATCGAGTTGGGCATTCCGCTGGTTGATGATCCGTGGAAGCTGATGAACGAGGTCTTCGAAGCCACCGTAGAAGACTCGCTGACCGGACCAGTGTTCGTGATCGATTACCCGGTGCAGATCTGTCCCTTGGCGAAGGCATCGCCTAGCGACCCGCGCATCGCCGAACGCTTTGAGGTGTATCTGGCTGGCATGGAGCTGGGCAACGCCTTCAGCGAGCTGAACGACCCCGCCGAACAAGCGCGACGCTTCGAAGAGCAGGTCGCCACCAAGGACATCGAAGCTCCCGGCGAAGTGGACTGGGACTATGTGCAGGCTCTGGAGTACGGCATGCC
>CAIKQM010000585.1 GCA_903829565.1 uncultured Planctomycetota bacterium | reverse complement strand
GTGGGCAAGCCTGTGCGGCGCTGGGAAGTCTGTCACCAAGCCTTGGTCGGAGTCGCCGTTTCCATCGCCACCTTGGTGGTGGGCCCCGTACTGGTCTGTGGTCTCTTGGTGTTGCCGCCAATGGCGGCGCGACCGTGGGCACACTCGATGGATCGCTTCTACGGCTTGTCCGCTGCACTGGGCCTGTTGGCTGTGCTGCTCGGCACCGTGGCGAGCTTTGAGCTCGATCTGCCGCTGGCACCGGCCATGGTCGCGGCGGCGGCACTGTTTGTCGTGCCGCTGGCCTTCGTCAAGCGCACTTGACGGTCAAGTGTCTTTGACAAGCTCCACGAGCTTGCGCAACGACTGCTCCGCAGTTTGCCCGGCGGTATCCACCACAGCATCACAGGTGCTGTACAAGCCATCGCGCCGCTGCAAGATGGCTTCCAGTTCCGCCATGGCACGCGGCCGGTTGGTCATGGGACGCATGTCGCCTTGATCCACCACGCGTTGAAAGTGCTCGCGCGGCGAGGCTTTGAGCCAAATGGTCATGCAACCGTCTTTGAGCCGCTCAAAGTTCGGAGCACAGGTCACCAACGACCCTCCGGTGGCCAGCACACAGCGTCCGTTCGCAGCCAAGGTCGACTCCAGGGCCTCGGCTTCGTAACGGTGGTAGCCCTCTTCCCCGTGCGTCGAGAAGAGTTCGGCAAGTGACATGCCCGCCAAGCGTTCGACCACTTCATCCAGTTCGATGAAGGGCACCTCGAGTTCCAGCGCCAAGCGGCGGCCCAAGGTCGACTTGCCCGCGCCGCGCAACCCCACCAGCGCGATGCGCCCGAGGCGCGGCACCATGTCGAGACTCGCCAACAGCGCGCCGGGGGCAATGCGCAACTCGCGCGTCAGCGCCAGCAGTGTGAGCACCGACAGATTCGCGCGTCCCGCCTCTACCTCGGTCAGGTGGCGCCTCGACAAGTCGATCCGGCGCGCCAGCTCCGACACCGAAAGCCCGGAATCCGTGCGCGCTTGCCGCAAGCGACGACCAAGTTCTTTGAGTACCCGCTTGGAGAGTTCCATACGCTTGGCTATAGTGTGGGCAGCAAAGTGAACAGATGCAAGCCGATTGGGAAGTAAATATCTCAATCCAAACCTTGCGTTCCACCGTACGACCTCCTGAATCCCCCACAGCTATGGCCGCCACCACCTACGACCGTCCGCCGGTACGCCTGCAGACGCACCCCACCCACTACAAGCACTGGAAGCTCAGCGTCAGCCCGGACGGTGAGATTGCCACGCTGACGATGGCGGTTGATCCCCAAGGCGGCGAACGTGATGGCTATGAGCTCAAGCTCAACAGCTACGACATCGGTGTCGATGTCGAGCTGAACGATGCGGTGCAGCGCATTCGCTTTGAGCATCCGCAAGTGAAGGCAGTCGTGTTGACCGGCGGCTTGGATCGCGTGTTCTGCGCTGGCGCGAACATCGTGATGCTGCGCAGCAGCAGCCATGCCTTCAAAGTCAACTTCTGCAAGTACACCAACGAGACGCGGCTTGGGCTGGAGGACGCTTCGCGTCGCTCGGGCATCAAGTTCCTCGCGGCCTTGAACGGCACGGCGTCCGGTGGCGGCTATGAGCTCGCTCTCGCCTGCGATGAGATCTTGTTGGTCGACGACCGCAACAGCGCCGTCAGCTTTCCTGAAGTGCCGCTGCTGGGTGTGTTGCCCGGCACTGGTGGCCTGACGCGCATCACGGACAAGCGCATGATTCGCCGCGACCGTTGCGATGTGTTCTCCACCATCGCGGAAGGCATCAAGGGCAAGCGCGCTGTCGAGTGGAACTTGGTCGATGGCTTGCTGCCGTTGTCCAAGTGGAAGGAAGGCGTGGCCGAACGCGCTAAGGCTTTGGCTGCGAAGGCAACCACGCGCAAGCACGAACCGGTGCAGTTGGAAGCGATCGAGCCGGAGTGCACGCCGATCGCCCACGGCGAGAAGTACACCTACACCTATGTTTCGGTCGAGCTCGACCACGCCACGCGTGTAGCAAAATTGACAGTGACTGCTCCGGCAACCTGCGCGCAAACGCGGGCCGAAGCGGTGGCGCAAGGCACCGCGTGGTGGATCATGCGCGCCATGCGCGAGCTGGACGATGCCGTGTGTCGCTTGCGCTTCAACCACCTCGACATCGCCTTGGTGTTGGTGCGTTGCACAGGTTCGGCAGCGACGCTGCACACCACGGATGCGCTGCTGGCCGGTGAAGACCACGGATTCGTCGGCGAAGTGCAGCATCTTGTCCGCCGCGTGTTGAAGCGCGTGGACCTGTCGGCCAAGAGCTTCTACGCAGTGGCTGATGGCGGCACAGTCTGGGTGGGTTCCTTCCTGGAGATCCTGCTCGCGTGCGATCGCAGCTTTGTGCTGGTCGACGACGATGCAGCCGTCCAATTCGGGATCACGGCCGCGAACAGCGGGCTGTATCCGATGAGCAACGAGCTGTCGCGCTTGGCTACGCGCTTCCTCGGCACGCCGGACAAGGTGGGCCAAGTCCTCGCGGCAGGCACTAGCTTTGACGCAGCGACAGCGGATGAGTTGGGCTTGGCGACCTACGCGCCCGATGCCATCGACTGGGATGACGAACTGCGCTTGGCGATCGAAGAGCGCTGCGCGTTCTCGCCGGATGCGTTGACGGGCATGGAAGCCAACTTGCGCTTCCCCGGCCCGGAAACGATGGAAACGAAGATCTTCGGCCGTCTGTCCGCGTGGCAGAACTGGATCTTCCAACGCCCGAATGCTGTCGGTGCGCGCGGCGCACTGCAGTGCTACGGCACGCCGAACCGTCCGGAATTCGACCACCTGCGCACCTAGTGAAGGAGACCTGACATGGCTGGTATCGACTACTCTCAAAAGATCCCCAACAACGTCGAGCTCTCATCGGACAAGCGCTTGCAGCGCGCGCTCGAAGAGTGGCAACCCAACTACATCGAGTGGTGGAAGTCGATGGGTCCCACCGACTTCAACATGAACGATGTCTACCTGCGCACAGCCGTCAGCGTGGACGCGGACGGTTGGGCGCACTACGGCTTCGTCAAGATGCCCGAGTACCGCTGGGGCATCTTCCTCGAGCCGCAGCAAGCCGGCCGCAAGATCGGCTTCGGCGATCACATGGGCGAAGACGCTTGGCAGCAAGTGCCGGGCGAGTACCGCAACTGGTTGCGTCGCTTGATCGTCACGCAAGGCGACACCGAGCCGGCCAGCGTCGAGCAACAGCGCTTGTTGGGCCACACCGCCCCTTCGCTCTACGACTTGCGCAATCTGTTCCAAGTCAACGTGGAAGAAGGTCGCCACCTGTGGGCGATGGTGTACTTGTTGCACACCTACTTTGGCCGCGATGGCCGCGAAGAGGCGGAAGAGCTACTCCAGCGCCGCAGCGGCAACGCGGACCATCCGCGCATCCTCGGCACCTTCAACGAGCCGTGTGAAGACTGGCTGAGCTTCTTCTGCTTCACGATGTTCACCGACCGCGACGGCAAGTTCCAACTGCTGACGCTGGCCGAGTCGGGCTTCGATCCGCTGGCGCGCACTTGCCGCTTCATGCTGACCGAAGAAGCCCATCACATGTTCGTGGGCCAGACCGGCGTGGGTCGCGTGATCGAACGCACCTGCCAGGTGATGAAGGAGAATCCCGGCCAAGATGTGCGCAAGTTCGGCGCCATCCCGATGGAGATCATCCAGAAGTACATCAACTTCTGGTCGAGCTCCTCGACCGATCTCTTCGGCGCAGAAGTCTCCTCGAACTCGGCCAACTTCTTCTCGGCCGGCCTCAAGGGCCGCGCGTACGAAGAGCGCTACGAGGAGCACAAGGCACTTGACCAAACCTATTCGATGGAGCGTTTCCTCGAAGGCAAGTTGGTGCACGAAGACGTGGCGTTGCGCAACGCGATGAACGAAGTGCTGCGCGATGAGTACGTGAAGGACAACCAGAAGGGCATCGCGTACTGGAACCGCATCTGCGAGAAGTACGAGAACCCCTTCCGCTTCTCACTGCCCCATCGTCGCTTCAATCGCAAGATCGGCGAGTACTCGGCCGGACGCTTTGACCTCGAAGGCCATCAAATCTCGGAGCACACCTGGAACCAGAAGGTGTCCGAGTGGCTGCCGACCGTCGAGGACAAGATCTATGTCAAGTCGCTGATGAAGCCCGTCCTCGAGAAGGGCAAGATCGCTTCGTGGGTCGCGCCGCCGCCCAAGGGCGTGAATGATCAACCGGCCGACTACGAGTACGTGAAACTCTGAGCTTCGGACTAGTCCGTTCCCCGCCGGCCCCGCCTCACCGCGGGGTCGGCTCATGTAGGCCGACTCATTTGTGGGGATTCTCGCGGCCCTTGGGGTGCAGGTTGGCCGATCGCCGCTACAATCTCCGGCCGTTTCCTATGAAGAACGAGAAGAACGACGCGCTCTCGCGCGAGATTGATGCCGCACTCAGCGGCGTGAACCTGCAAGACATGGATGCCCCCTCCGCTGGCAAGCGCGGTGGACGCAGCACGGTGCGCGGCACCATCGCGGGCATCAGCGGCGATGATGTGTTCGTGGATCTGGGTCCGCGCATGCAAGGCGTGGTGTCCTTGCGCGAGTTCGACACAGCACCGGCCGAAGGCACGGTGATGGAGTTCGAGATGGCCGGCCGCGATGACGAGCTGTGGAAGCTCACGCGCACCAAGGCTCAGGCCGTTGCTGCCGCGTGGGATGAGCTACAGCCGGGTGCGTTGGTGAAGGCCAAGATCACGGGCCAGAACACCGGCGGACTGGAGGCCAAAGTGGGCGCGGTGTCGGCCTTCATGCCGGCTTCGCAAGTCTCGCTGGGCCGCGAAGACAACCTCGCCCAGTTCATCAACCAGAACATGGATGCGGTCGTGGTCGAGGTGAACCGCGAGAAGCGTCGCGTCGTCATCTCGAGGCGTCAACTGCTGGAGCGCGAACGCGATGCCGCGCGCCAAGAAGCCGTGGGCAAGTTCCATGTGGGCATGGTGGTCAAAGGCCGCGTTGCGCGCATCGAGTCCTTTGGTGCGTTCGTGGATCTCGGTGGTGGCCTCGAAGGCTTGCTGCATGTCTCGAACATGTCGCACCGCCGCGTGGAGAAGGCCTCAGAGCTGTGCAATGTGGGTGACACGGTCGAGGTGCAGATCCTCAACATTGAAGACGGCGGTAAGCGCGTCGGCCTGGGCCGCAAGCAGCTTGAGCCTGATCCGATGGACGAGCACGCAGCCCAGCTGGTGCCCGACAGCGTCGTCACGGGCAAGGTGACGCGCGTGATGGACTTCGGCGCGTTCGTAGAGATTGCACCGGGCGTAGAGGGCCTAGTGCATGTCTCGCAGCTCGGTGCGCGCGAGCGCGTGCGCAAGGCCAGCGACGTCGTCAAGGCCGGTGAAGAGATGCAGGTGCGCATCCTCTCCGTGGATCGCGCTGCCAAGCGCATTTCGTTGACGCGTCTCGATACGCGCGGCGCGATGATCGGCTCGGAGGACTCTGTCGATGCGTCGGTTATCGATGCGGCGATGAAGGCCTCGGCACCGCGTGCCATGGGCACGAACCTCGGCAGCCTGTTCAAGGCTGCGCTCGACAAAGACAAGAAGAAGAGCTGACTCAGCTCGACGCGCTGAAGGTTCAGCCTAGCGGCGGAACCATCAGCAACGCTTCGAAGGCGGGCCAGGTGTGGATGCGGCATTGCGACCGCGCGATCACCAGTGGCGCGCCTTCTTCGTATTTGAAGGCGGGGCGTACGCCAGCGCGCACTCCTTGGCAACCTTCGCTGCGCACGCGCACACCTTCGACGCCGATCTCACGCACAGCGGCATCGAACGCGCCTCCGATGAAGTTGCCCACTTCCATCAAGGCGTCCTTGGTCGGCACATCCAGCGTGGTCGCACCGCGCCGCGCTTTGACGCCTTCATCCGGCACCATCATGAGGTAGCCGGCCAGGCTGATGGCCTCAGGCAAGGGAATCACCAAGCAGCCGTGATGCACGACATCGCCTTGTTGAATCCCGAGCTTGAAGGAGATGTGGATGCGACCGCGTCCTTCGCTGCGCTGCGAGGCACGCTCGACGGCACCAGCCGTCATCTCGATCTCACGATCGGTGATCATGGCCAAGTCCTGTGCCACACGCAGCAGCACACTCTCGACCACGCGACGATCTAGCTCCGGTCCAGCGACGAGCGTTGTTGCCGCACTCATGAGGCTCTCCTCAATCCGACGACCAAGGCGCCGGCTTGCACACGCCACCACAAGCCATCGTTGCTGGCCAGCGGCGCGACAACCAAGCGAGGCACCGACAAGCGCGCATCGCCATCGGCGCCAAATGCGCGCGTTTTCAGCACACCGGCGACCATGTTGGCGCACTCCTTGAGCGCGTCCTCGATCTCTTCCGGACCAAGCGGATCTTCCGGAGCCAACATGAGCAAGCCGCGAGCGAGACTGGCAGCTCCATCGTCATCGCACGCAAGACTGAGTGTGCCCGCATGCGCGCCCTGAAAGTCAACCATGGCTTGAATGCGGAGTTGCTCGCCATGCGCGCCCTCGCAACCGTCACAACGCGCGTCCACCATCGTGGACAGCACCTGCTGCACGGAATCCCGCAGTTGACCAAGCAGCGGCTCTGGTAGAGCCTGCTCGGGCACCGCATCAGGGTTGTTGCTTAGGGTAGACATGGCCATCTCAACCGCAGTAGGGTTCGAGCGCTGAGCGAATCGTCTCCGGCGTGAAGGGCTTGCAGACGTAGCCATTCGCACCTTCTTCCAGTGCGTTGGCCAAGAGTCCTTGACCGCTTTCGGTCGTCACCATGATGACCGGCAGCTTCTCCTTCGTATGCGACTTGCGGATCTCTTTGACGAA
The DNA here is from genome assembly GCA_903829565.1 of uncultured Planctomycetota bacterium. Classification (GTDB taxonomy): domain Bacteria; phylum Planctomycetota; class UBA1135; order UBA1135; genus SXXH01. Next base: position 5,409 of record CAIKQM010000585.1, on the reverse strand, counting down.
GTCGAGGCCGTTCATCTCGGGCATGTTCACATCCGAGAGGACGAGCGCGATGTCCGGGTTCGACAGCAGCTGTTGCATGCCTTCGACGCCGTTGCCGGCTTCCAGAATGTTGTCGACAGAGATCTCGGCTTGCCGCAGCACGCGCATGATGATCTTGCGCATGGTGGAGCTGTCATCGACGATCAGGAGCTTGTTCATGTGTGGTGGCACTTCAGGTGGTGGGACGCCAGCGAGTCCGGCGCCATGACTCCTGTTTCGTCGCCCACAAGTGCTCCACTTCAGGCAAATGCAAAGTCCTCGACGACTGGAAAGAAATTCCCAGTCAATACGACTCTGCAGCCGACGGGAAGCGCCGCGCCTTCACGTCCGTCACGAAGTGCTGGAAAGCCCCCACCATCACCTCGCCGAGCTGGGCATAGCGCCGCACAAAGCGCGGACGGAAGCGGTTGTAGATGCCGAGCATGTCGTGTGTCACGAGAATTTGACCGTCACACCCTGCGCCTGCGCCGATGCCGATGACCGGCACGGCCAGAGAGGCCGAGATTTCTTGAGCGAGCGTGGCGGGAATCTTCTCGAGCACCAGCGCGAAGACACCTGCATCTTGCAGCGCGCGTGCATCGCGGCGCAGCTGGTCCGCTTCCTCGGGCTCGGTGGCACGCACTTGGTAGGTGCCGAACTTGTGAATGGACTGCGGCGTCAAACCCAAGTGCCCCATAACGGGAATGCCCACATCGACGATGCGACGCACCGTGGCGCAGATGGGCTCACCACCTTCGACTTTGACGGCCTCTACGCCGGCCTCCTTGACCATGCGGCCGGCATTGCGCAAAGCCTCGTCGGCGTTCACCTGGTAGCTCATGAACGGCAGGTCACCTACGACCAGAGCACGCTCTGCTCCCGCAGCGACCAGGCCAGCGTGATAGAGCATCTGCTCCATCGTGACCGAGACGGTTGTCTCGCGACCTTGCACAACCATGGCGACCGAGTCACCGACCAACAGCACGTCGAGACCTGCTTCATCCAGCAGTCGCGCCATCGTGTGGTCGTACGCGGTCAACGCGGCGATGGGCTCGCCACGCTCTTTCATGCGCTTCAACTCCGCGGTGGTGACCTTGCGCTTCTCGCCAGGCTCGCCGGCTGCTCTGCGGTCGTTCATTGTGCGCAGAAGATACCAAGTCAACGCGACGCGCGGTCGCGCAGGCCTTGTGCCGTCACAGTCAGGGGCCTTGCTCGAGCCACGCGACTGCAGCCCGCGCGCCATCCAACGCAGCACTCATGATGCCGCCGGCCCAACCAGCGCCCTCGCCAATCGGGAGAAGGTTCGTGAAGCCCGCAGCACGATAGGTGCTGCGATCGCGCGGCAAGCGCACAGGACATGCACTGCGGGTCTCCACCCCTACCAGCGTGCCCTCAGCACTGGCGAAGCCCGGAATCACGTTGTCCCAGAACGGTAGAGCACGGCCTAAAGCGCCCACAACGCGCTCCGGTAGCAACTCATCCAAACGCGCGGACACGGTGCCAAAGCGGTAGCTGCTCGGCAGTGCGCCGCTACTGGCACGACGCGCAAGGAAATCGGACACGCGCTGCGCCGGCGCCGCATAGGTCCCGCCACCCGCCACATGAAAGCGTTGCTCATACAAGCGCTGGAACTCGATGCCAGCCAACGGCTCATGCCCGAAGTCATCCGGCGTGAAGGTCGTCACGAGCGCTGCGTTGGCCCAACGCGAGCTGTGCGTGGAGTTGCTCATGCCATTCGTGCACAAGAAACCTGCTTCACTCACAGAAGCCACGATGCGCCCGCCAGGACACATGCAGAAGCTGTGCGCTGCAGCCAGATCACCTGCACTCTTGGAAACCAAGCCATAGCTGGCCGCACCCAGCAGAGCAGCCTCGGAACCTTGGCCATGACGTGCTTGGTCAATCAGCTCTTGCGGGTGTTCGACGCGCACTCCCAGCTGAAACGGCTTGGGCTCCACAACCACTCCACGCTGCATGAGCATCTCAAAGGTGTCGCGTGCGGAGTGACCAGGTGCCATCAACACGAGGTCACACTCCAACTCGCCTTGAGTGGTCTGCACGGCAAGTACGCGGCCATCACGCACCACAAGGTCGTCTACACGACAGCGAAAGCGGAAGTCCACACCTTCGGCCTGCATGCGCTTGCGCAACGCAGGTAGCACCAAGTGCAGCTTGTCTGTGCCAATGTGTGCGCGCGCGTCATACACGATCTCGGGCGGAGCACCGCAAGCGACGAGCTCTTCGAGGATGGGCACTTCCAATGGATCATCGACACGCGTGTAGATCTTGCCGTCCGAGTAAGTCCCTGCTCCCCCTTCGCCGTACAGCAAGTTGGATTCAGGATCGAGCACACCGGTACGTTGAAAACGCACCAACGGCGAAGAGCGCGCCTCGACCGCATCGCCGCGCTCGAGCAGCGTCACGCGCACGCCGTTACGAGCCAAGACCAAGGCGGCAAACAAACCGGCGGGCCCTGCTCCCACAACCACGGCGTGTTGTTGTCGACAAGTAGACTGGACACGCTCGCGCACGAGTGCCGCGGCTGCAGGAGCTTCCTGCACACGACCGGAACGCAGCGCGACGCCCAGCGCCTGCGATCGATAAGCGGCATCAACCACGATGTCCGCCTGCAGTACAAAGCGCAACCGACGCGCACCGGCGCGTACGCGCGCATCGAGCGACTTCTTGACCATGCGCAGGCCACGCACGGCACCGGGATCAATCCCCGCATCGCGCAAAAGCAGCGCACGTAGTTCGGACGCGGGCATGAGCACCCCCGCCTCCACGCCGGAGACACGCCATGTCTTGGTCGCACCAGTCTGCACACGCGCATTCTTCCGCACGGAGGGAGCGCCTGCTACCGTGCAGTACTAGCATCGCGATGAAGAAGGCCCAAAAGCTGGTTTTGGATCGGCTGCTGCACCCTCTTAGGGCGCGGACGCCTTGGGTTCGGCCGGTGCTGCCGCTGGTGCCTGAGGATCCTGCGCGTGCCACGGTGGCTGCGGAGCTGTTGCACGCCACGGCTGTGTTGGAACGGCGCGGTCAATGGCATGGGGAATGGGCGGACCTCAACGTTCAACTCCCTGACGAACCGCAAGGAGTCGACGCATTCCTTGAGGAGTGTGTGGCGCGCTGGCAGCGCTGTGAGCCCGTGGTGCTGCAAGGCTGCTTCAGCGAGGTCGTCGAGCAGGCACAGGAATGGCTCGAGGATCGTGAGCTCCTACGCGAGCGATTATCCGAACCCGGAGGCTTGCGCGAGTGGCTGTTCGAACAGCTGGACCCGGAGACGGGCTTTGAGCCACTGCAACGCGCGCGCACGTTGGTGGATCCCGAGCGCGACATCGAGAAGGTACGCGTGGCCGCTGGGGAGCATGAGCTGTGGCTGAAGAGTGCCTGCTTGTCGACCTACCCAGACGATGCCTCGCTGCGCTTGCGCACGTCGTTTGGCACGGAGGGCGAGGACGATGCCTCGCGCGACATCCAACGCCATCGCTTGGTCACGGAGCTGGCGCAGACGCTCTTCCCTGAAGCGGCGCTGGTGCTGGAGGATCCGTTCTTGCGCGCGCTCCTGAACCGTGCGACCGGTATGGATGTGCTTGCAACCCAGCACATTGCCTATTGGAACGCGCCACAAGGCGGCGCGCAGATGCATCATGATGCCTTCGCGGAGGATGCCTGGAATGACGGCGCTTTCCGGCAGTTGGGCGTGTGCTATGTCCAGTTTACTGGACGCACGGCGTGGATCGCCGTGTCCACCGATGCGCTCTGCAACGCCGTGCGCGAGTTTGCAGCACTGCTGCGGGCGGGTGCCATGCCATGGGTCAGCCAAGTTGTCGACCAGCACATGCTCAGCTTGGTGGACGATGACGAACGCTTGCGTACGGAGCTAGCCCTACCCGGCTGTGGTGCGCTGCACGCGCTCGTGGAGCGCGGACCGGAGTTCACAAACTTGCTGGCCGAGCGAGGCCACGCCTTCCTACTGGAGGCGGGTGATGGCATCCTGCTACCGAACCGTGGCCTGCACTCCACTTGCATGCACTCGGTCTGGTGTGCTGGCGATGAGGTGGCCTACTCCTTGTCGATGGCACTGCGACCAGACCGTGCAGCACCGCACGAGGACGCCAAAGCCGTGCGTCGCCAGCGGCGCCTTACACGCAAAGATCGTTCATGAACCTCACCTCTCCGCCCCTTGCTGCACTCGAAGCAGCCTTGGCCGATCTCAAGCTGAAGCCGCAGCACATTCGCACACCATCCACCACGACGGAAGCGGTCGAAGGCAGCGTGACCGCCTGCGAGGTGCAGGCCGCCGAACTGAGCCAGGCAAGCCCGGAGGAACTGCGCACGCGCTTGCTGGAGTTCAGTGCAGGTGCGCCGCTGTTGGTGTGGGTGCGCGGCACGGCCGATTCAAAGCCGACCACGGACTGGGCCAAGCTGCGTGAAGCCCTGTGGCCCTCCTTGCACATCTCCGCGCACTACCATCTGTCCCAGCAAGGCGTGCGCCGCGTCGAACTGGGCGGAACGCATGATCTGCGCAAAGCCTGCGGCATCGCGGGCACCTTGGTGGTGTGCGGCACGCGCGACAAAGTCCTGTCACCCGAAACGACGGTGGCCAAGTTCGATGCCAACGCCAAAGGCTGGGATGGTGATCCTTCCCAACCTGGTTGGGCCCACCATCGCTGGATGCGCCAGTTCGTGGGCTGTTACGCCGATGCAGGGCACGCAGCGCGCATCCTCGACTTTGGCAGCGGCGCTGGTTGGTGTGGCATCGAAGCCGCGCTCGTAGCCAAGCGTGCGGGTCGCACACCGCACTTGGCGCTCTTTGATCCTTCGCCCGAGATGGTGCGCCGTGCGACCGAGAACGCGCGTGCAGCGGGCATTCATGATGTCGAAGGACGGACGGGCTTCGGAGATGCGCCGCCGTTTCCGGCTCAGGGCGAAGCGCCGTATGACTATGTCGTGTCCTCAGGCGTCGTGAGTTTTGCGCCGGATGCCGAGCGCTTTGCCGATGGCTTGGCGCGCACGGTGCGCGCGGGTGGCACGCTGGTGTTCGGTGATGTGAACGCGGCCTCGCGTGGCGTGCGCAAGCGTCGCGCGACGCAAGCCTTGGTGGCGGTGCGTGAGATGAACGCGCTGGATCTGCCGCGCGCGCGGGCGTTGATGGAAGCGCGCGGCTTCCGCTTTGTGCAAGGTTCGCACTACCAACTCAGTGATCCGTGGCCGCAACTGGCCCACCACGGCGAGCGCCGATTAGGTGCGTGGTTTGGCCGTTTTGTGCTGGGGCGCAACCAAGCCGCGGCCGCACGCGACAAGCGCCAGAGCGACCAACGCGCCAGCGGTGAAGCCGCGCGCTTTGACTCGTGGGTCGCGAGCTTTGTCAAAAACAGCTGACAG
>CAIKQM010000584.1 GCA_903829565.1 uncultured Planctomycetota bacterium | reverse complement strand
GTGATCGACACCGATCATGCAGCAGCCGAGGGTGTGTTGGTGGTGCTCGAGAGCAGCGACAAGCTGCGCCGCGAAACACGCACGAATCCAGCGGGTTATTGGCGCTTCGATGATGTGATTGATGGGTCCTACACCGTGTGGTTCGGGCGACCGGAGACGCCGCTGCTCCAGCCGTTTGCAGTGGACTTCGCAGCACCCACACTGCGCTTTCCAAAGAAGCAACTGCCGGTCGCAGGCAGCCTGACGGTGCAGGTCGTTGATGATGCGCAAGCACCACAAGCGGAAGTGGCAGTGACAGGCTTCGGCGATCCGCAGGGCTCCTTCCGTGGCACGACCGATGTGGAGGGCTACGTACGCGAGCCGTGGTTGTGGCCGGGCTTCTACAGGTTGGAAGCCCGTGCCAGCGATGGCCGCGTGATCGATGCCACCGTGCTGGTGGATCCACGCTCCAAGACGCAACACATCATTCGCCTGCCGCGCGCTCCTTGAGGCGTTCGCGCTCCAAGATCCAGGCCCGGAATGCGGGCGCCAGCTCGGCACGGTTGCGTCCTTTGGCAATCAGCTCGGAGCCATGCATGAGCGCAATCTCTGCTTGCAGCTCACCGCTACAGGTCCGTTCGGGGATCTCATTCACGCGCTGCAAGGCGTGACGCGTCTCGGCACTGACTTGTGCCGGGCTGCGACTGACCACGCGCGCCAGAGCTTGCGCCGACAAGCTGGAGCCGCAGAGATCCTCGATGTAATCAAAGAACGAGCGCGCGTTGCCATGCTGCCACCACGTGTCGCGCAAGGTCGCTCCCACACGCGGTTCATCGAGCAGCTGGCCGAAGCGCTGTTCCAACGTCGCGCGCGTTTGCTCGACCGCCATCTCGGCCAACACATAGCCGTGGTAGTACGCACTCGACTCCATCGTCAGGAGATGCGGCACCGACAGCACAGGACGTGGAGAGCCTTCGTCCAGCAGCACATGCGTGCGTTCGACGCGCCGCAGTTCGTCCAAGACGCGTTGCGGAGTGAGCTCCGCATCGGCAAGTTCATGAATGGCGCGCTCGCCCGCACAAACCGCCACCATGGCGCGCACATTCCAAGCGGCCAGCGGTTGCGCCGCTAGCAGCCCGGCTTCGATCTCTGCATCGGACATGCGTTCGCCGGACAACGTGCGTGCATAGCGCGCTTGCCAAGCGGGATCGCTCAAGAAGCTGTCGCAGAACATGCTCTGCGTTTCGCTGAAGGCCACGGATGTAGGCGCGTACTCTTGTCCAAAGCACGGTGCAGGCATGGCACAAGCGGCGAAGTGCGCTGCGTGACCACCTTCGTGGAAGAGTGTCTCCAAGGCGCGCCGCCCGGCTCCCACCAACCCCGGCACTGCGTTGGCCGTGAACTGGATGCGGGCGCGGCGCTGCACGCCCCGATCGACCCATGCCGGCTCGGGGCCATGCATGAACCCGTTCTCATGCTTGCCGGCACGATCGACGAGATCGAGCACGAGACGCGCGCCGTGGAAGCCGATGCCGAGGCGCTCGAACGAGCGCATCCAAGTGTCGATGGCATTGGCGAACGAGAAGTACGGATCCTGGCGGCGCGTCACGTCACCTGTCGCGGCTTGGCGCAGGTTCCACGGCTGCAAGACTTGTGCTCCGTGCTGGGACGCAAGCGCCTGCAAGGAACTGCGTGCACCAGCGTGTGTCAACGCTGTCAATTCGTCTAGACGCTCGAAGACTTCGCGCTTCGTGATGCGTTCGACGCGTTGGGTCTTCCAGTCGTACCAATCTTCGGCACCGAGTCGGCGGCCCAAACGATTCTTGAGCTTGACGATCTCCAAGTAGCCGTGTTCGAGCACATGCTGCTCGACTTGGCGCAAGCATTCCCACGCACCGCGACGCACGCGCTCATCAGGATCGCTGGCCACTAACACACCCAACTCGGCGCTGCTAGCGGTGCGCAGACCGCCGCGGCCATCCGGCACGCGATGTACGAGCGCAGAGCGCGACAGGGCCAAATCACCTTCCAAGCGCGCGATCTCGGCCAGCAACTCGCGCGCTTGCGAGTCTTCAATCACATGCGCGGAAAAATAGTCCAACCAGCCCGCGAGAGCGACGAACTCATCTTCCGTAGCCTGCGCGCGATCGGCCCACTCGAGATCCGCTTCCGCCTCTTGCACGGCCTTGCGCACGAGTGCCAGACGCTCCGGGCTGGTTTGAAACGCTTGCAGCGCGACATCACGCTCGGACAAACGTGCGCGTCCGGCGTGTGCATCGGACTCAAGGCCCATGTACGCCGACCAGAAGGCGTCTTCTTTGGGCGTGTGCACCTGCAAGTACTCAC
>CAIKQM010000583.1 GCA_903829565.1 uncultured Planctomycetota bacterium | reverse complement strand
GTCTGCCCCCGCTCTAGCCCCTGGTCCGAACTCGACCATCTCGCGGCCGCTCCTGTGGCTGGTGGTCTTGCCCTTGCTGCTCCTCGGATGGCAGTTGGTCACGGGCGCGGCCTTCGTCGCGGGTGCTCCGGCTGCGTTCGAGCCATGGAAGCTCGAAGACCCTGCGCGCGCAAAGCACGCCGAGCTGCAGCTCGACACGCACGCTTTGGACGGCTTGGTGCCGGTGTGGAGCGATCGGCGCGCCGCACGCGAAGCGCTGCTACAAGGTGAGTTTCCCAGCTGGGATCACCGCGCGGGCCTAGGAGCTCCACTCGCGGGCCAAAGCGTGGCCGGCATGCTGTACCCGCCTAACCTCGCGACTCTGTGGCTGCCACCGGAGCGCGTGCTGGGCTGGCTTGCGTTGCTGTCGTTGTGGCTCGCCGGCGTCGCGCTGTATGCCTGGTTGCGCGCTCATGGGCTCGGTCAGCCGGCAGCTCTGTTGGCTGCCATTGCGTGGCAGGGTGGAAGCTGGGTACTGACGCACGCGCACCTGTCATGCAAACTTGACAGTGTGTCGTGGATGTTGCTGGCCTCAGCTGCCCTGCAAGCCCATCTCGCGGGCCGAGAGCGCTGGCTGCCTGCCATGGCTGCGTGCGTGGGCTTGTCGTTCTTGGCGGGCTTTCCGCAGCTGGCGGTGTTGGGACTCGGTGCCCTTGCGTTGCAACTCGCCTGTGCGCGCTGCCTCCAGCCGGTACCGTGGCAACGGATCTTGCTTGCTTTGCCCTTCTTGCTGATTGGCATCGCGCTCGCGGCGGTGTGGCTGCTGCCGTTGATCGAAGCCAGTGCGCAGTCGTTGCGGCAGGCCCAATCCGCAGCGCAGCTCGAGGCAGGTCGCTTGCCGTTGGGTGCCCTCGCCAGCGTGCTCATTCCCGATCTCTTTGGAGCGCCGCAGGATGGGATCTTCGCACCCGCCAATGCTGTGGCGTGGATGACCACAGGCGATGCGAGCTTGGCCGCTGTGGCGAATGGCCTGGAATGGAACCTGTATGCAGGCGCGTTGGTGCTGGCTGCCGCAATCGCGGCCTGTGCTCGGCCCTCGCGGCAGCTGATCTTGCCCGGTGTGCTTGTGTTGGTGTCTTTGGGATGCGCGCTGCGCGTCCCGCCGTTGGGCTGGTTGTTGGAGTTGCCGGGCTTGTCGAGCGGCGCGCCTGCACGCAGTGCTGTGGGCGCAGTGCTTGGACTCATCTGGCTTGGCGCACACGGAATGGAACGTTGGCTGGAGCGTGATGTGCGCGCCCTGTGGATCGGCGTGAGCGTACTGGCACTCAGCACCCTTGGTGCCTTGTGGGTGGCGACGGGGATGGCGACGGGCGTCGCGGCGAGTGCCGACCCTGCGCAAGCTGCCCTGCAGTGGATCGAACACTGGAGTCAGGTGCATACAGTGCCGCGCGCCACGGTGGAAGGCACCTTGCCACTAGACGAACTCGTGCGTCAAATGCACTTGCTACAGGTGCATGCTTGGTGGGCAGTGCTTGCAAGCATCACGGGCTTGGTGGTGTTGAGTGTGCTGCTTTCGCAACGAGTGCAGCGGCATGGAGTGCGCAGCTGGGGCCTGCTTGTGCTGGCTGCACTGGTGCTGACCCCGTACCTTGGTGCGCGCCGCACAAGCGCCCAAACCACCGCGGCAGGCAGCGCACACGAGAGCTTCGTGCCACGCTCGAGTGCGCTTGAGGCCACGCAAGCAGCGGTAGGCAACGGACGCCTGATCCGTTACGACCGCAGCTTCGAGGGCACAGCGGATGTCGAGCGTTTGTTGCGCCCAGGCCTCGCCCAAGCTTGCGGCCTCGCCGATGCCACACCTTGGATCGTGTTCCAGCCGCGCACATTGGTGGAGTTGTGGAGCGCGGCGGACCGTGCGAGCTTGTGGCGTAGCGGCATTGCCCGCGCCACGAGTGTGGAAGCTCTCGAAGGTCGCATCGCCGATGAGCTGCGCCTGCAGTGTGTGCTGGCGCGCAGTCCCATCACGAGTTCGCGCCTGCAAGTAGTGCATAGCTTGGACGGCTATGTTGTGCATAGCCGCAGTGGTTCGAAGCCGCTCGCGAGCTGGGTCAGTAGCTTGCATGTGTGCGAGGACGATGCCGCCGTGCTGCGCAACTTGCGCAACGATGTACTTGGTGTGCAAGTGACGCGCGCCGATCTCGAACGTCATGGTCTCTCGACCGAGTTGCCCTCTGATTCCGCAACGCGCATGGAGACCGAGTCGGAACTCAGCACCACACGGCCGACGCCGTCGCGCTTGGATGTGCAGCTTGCCGGCCAAGCCGCGGGCTGGGTGATCGTGCGTGAACAATGGGCACTCGACTGGTCCGCGCTCGTCGATGGCCAGCCCGCGCCCGTTGTACGCGTCAACCACGCGCTGCGAGCGATTCCAGTACCTGCGGGAGCGCGCACCATCGCCTTGCACTACGAAGCTCGGCAGTTGTGTTTAGGTGCTGTCGTGTCGCTACTCGCGGCGCTAGTGCTGTACTTGGTCTGGAAACGCGGCGTCAAGGCAACGGAACACAGTGCTGCATGAAGCTCCAGGTCCTATCGAGTGGGAGTGAGGGCAACAGCTCCTTGGTGCGGGCCGGAGAAATCGTAGCACTGTGCGATGCCGGACTGACGCGCACCGGCATGGACGAACGTCTTGCTACAACGGGACT
>CAIKQM010000582.1 GCA_903829565.1 uncultured Planctomycetota bacterium | reverse complement strand
GGTGTGGATGCCATCAGCTTGGGCACGACCTCGTGCAACATCGGCAACCAAACCCTGCTGTGGATCGCCTCGACCAACCAACACCCGGTCATCGGCGGCAACCTGTACCGCTACAAGGTGGTCAATGGTGCCGGTCGCATGGAGCAGATTGGCATGAGCTGGTTGAAGCACGGCTTCACCGCTTTGGCTGGCAATGTGTGCTGCCCGTGCAACAACCCCGGTACCGGTACTTTGTTGGGTGTGGGTTGCTCGGACCCTTATGGCTCGGGCCTCAATGGTTCGCAGTCGGGCTTGGGCCCCCGTTGGCAAGTCAACGCGGACACAGGTGCCTTCACCTATCCGCCCGCCAACCCGACATGGTCGGGTAGCGTCGCGCGCCGCTTGCAGTTCCTGTCAGCGGACACCACCGGTCAACCCACTGGTACGCGTTACTTTGGCGAAGCCCAGTACGTGACGCCGGATGACTCGGCGGCAGGCAACCAGAACAACAACGTCAGCTACCGCGAGCTGACCACGCTCGATGGCGCGAACTTCAGCTTGAGCGGTGGTACGCAGCGTCAAGTGGCCGCGATTGAAGCGTGGCCGGCGATCGAACCTGGCGCCGTGGTGGTCAACGCCGAAGTCGCGGGCGAAGGCCTCTTCAAAGTTGGCTACAAGGTCACCAACCTCGGTGGTGGTCAGTGGCACTACGAGTACGCCGTCTACAACATGAACAGCCACAAGAGCGGCGGCTCGTTCACGGTGCCGACTGGTACTGCGACGCTGTCTTCCGTTGGCTTCCACGATGTGGATTACCGCAACGGTGATGGTGAGACGAACATCAACCGTGATGGCACCGACTGGTCCAGCACGCAAAGCGGTGGCACGATCACGTGGGCGACGACGCCGGAAGCCAGCAACGCCAACGCGAATGCGTTGCGCTGGGGCTCGACCTACAACTTCCGTTTCGTGGCCAATGTGGCGCCTGTGATGGGCAATGCTGCGATTGGTCTGTGGCGTGGTGGCACGGGTTCGGTGACGGTGCCGGTGGAGATCCCCGGCGGTGTCATCAACAGCCTCGGCTTCTGCTACGGTGACGGCAGCGCGACAGCTTGCCCGTGTGGCAACAACGCCACGGCCGGTTCGCAAAGCGGTTGCAACAACTCGCTAGGCTCGGGTGGTCGCTTGCAGGCGACCGGCACGGCCAGCATCGCCAACGACACGCTGGTGTTGTCGGGCACGCAGCTGCCGAACAGCTCGGCCTTGTACTTCCAGGGCACCACGCAAGCGAACGGTGGTCTGGGAACTGCCTTCGGCGACGGTTTGCGTTGCGCAGGCGGCACGGTGGTGCGTTTGGGCACCAAGAACAACGTGTCGGGCGGCTCGAGCTACCCGGCTGCTGGCGAGTTGTCGGTGTCGGTGCGCGGTGGTGCGACGGCTGGTACCAGCCGCAGCTACCAATTGTGGTACCGCAACGCTGCGGCGTACTGCCAGCCGGAGACCTTCAACCTCACCAACGGTTGGTGGTTGACCTGGCAACCCTGAGAGCACGACGCACTCTCTCGTAGAGCTGCGCAAAGCGAGGGCCGAGCACCTGCGTGGTGGTCGGCCCTCGCTGCGTACTCTAGACTCGTTGCCCTTATGGAGACGCGCGTAGAGTTGCAGATCGAGCGCGTCGCCCCGGGTGGCGATGGTGTGGCCCATGTCGACGGGCTCGTGGTGTTCGTGCCGCGGACCTTTCCCGGTGATCGTGTGAGCGCGCGCTTGGTGCGCGGCAAAGAGGCCTGGGCCAAGGCCGTGGAGGTCGAGGTGCTTGTGCCCGCTGCTACGCGCGTTGCGAGCCCTTGCACCCACAGCCAAACGTGTGGTGGCTGTCCGTGGATGGGTTGGGACGTGGCCGCACAGCGTGCTGCCAAGCGCGAACTGTTGGCCGATCTGTTGCGGCGTATGGGGCGTCACAGCGAGTGGCCGGAGATCCAGGTCGTCGCCGGCGACGATCTAGGTTGGCGCTCGAAGGCTGAGTGGTTGACCGGAGCGTGGCGTGCGGGAGCGGTGCTCGGCTATCGTGCGCGCGGCACGAATGACTTGGTCGAAGTCGACGACTGTCCGATTCTCGCACCGCGCTTGCGCGACTTGTTGTTGGGCTTGAAGAACGGGACCGTGGCCTTGCCGCGGGAAGCGCGCTCCGCCACAGCCTGTTTGGACGAGTCGGCTACTGGCGCCGTGCCTGGCGCGAGCTTCAGCGCGCAAGACCGCGCTGACGCACCTTTGGATGTGCGCGATGCCGATCGCCGCGTGCGCCGCATGGTGCAAGGGTTGCCGCTGGAGTTCCCGCTGCGCGGCTTCCAGCAAGGCAACGCTCAGCTTCTGTCAAGTTTGGTTGACCGTGCCACCAGCGGTCTGGATGGAGACGAGGTGCTCGACTTGTATTCTGGCTCGGGGCTCTTCGCTTTGCCGCTGGCGGCTCGCGGACGAGCGGTGCATGGGATCGAGCTGGACGCCGTTGCTGTGCGCACCGCACGCATCAACGCGTTGCGTTTGGGCCTCGAAGGCGCGCGCTTCACGCATAGTGATGTGCAGGTGTGGTTGTCGCGCCAAGCGCGCATCCCCGAAGCCGTCTTGGTCGATCCGCCGCGTGCTGGCTTGGGCGAGGCGGTCGTCAAGCAACTGGTGCGCTTGCGGCCTACGCACATCCGCCATGTGTCGTGTGATCCAGCAACGTTGGCTCGCGATGCAGGAGCCCTCGTGCGTGCAGGTTGGAACTGCCTGCGCATCGATCTGCTTGACATGTTCCCGCATACTCCTCACATGGAAGTGGTGATGCACTTGGAGCGCCCGCAATGAGGCAGCATGGACTCTCCACAGCCTGGGAAGCGATCGTGCAAGGTGCTTCTTTGGCACAAGCCTGTGATGCCGCCGGCATGCGGGGGGCACCGCGCGGTGTCCTCGTGCGCGATGTGCGGCGCTTGCTGGCCGGCGAGGCGCGTTTGGCGCGCATTGCGAGCAGCATCCGCACGCCCGAGTTGATGCTCGCGGCCATTCGCGCGTTGGAAGGTGAGCCGGCTGCCGACTCTGAACTGGCGCGGGCGGGTGTGGACGTTCAGGAGTTGCGTCAGCGCGAAGCGCGCATTCTGGAGTACGGCAGCCCTGCGGCGCGACTCGGCCAGCGTGGCTCGGTCAAGGATGAGGTGGCCGCCGCTTTGGAGGGCACGTTAGGTGCAGGCACGCTGGAGTTCCTGAGCGCCAGTTGGAAGGCCGCACCGTTGTGCCTGCGCGTCAATCAAGCGCGCATCTCTCGCGACGAGCTGCGCGCACGTTTGGAGACCGAGGGCATCGCCACGGAACCGTGTACTTGGAGCGCCGTTGGCTTGCGCGTGCTCGGCACGGGGGCCTTGCCCATGTCGAAGGCGTGGGAAGAAGGGCTCTACGAAGTCCAAGATGAAGCCAGCCAACTGGTGGCGCAGGTGGTCGCTCCCACGCGTTCCGCACCGGTGGTGGATGCGTGCGCGGGCAGTGGAGGCAAGACCTTGGCGTTGTGCGCGCAACTGGGCACGCGCGGTCGCGTGGTCGCGCTC
>CAIKQM010000581.1 GCA_903829565.1 uncultured Planctomycetota bacterium | reverse complement strand
CTGCTGATTGTGCAGGAACTGGGCAAAGATAAGTCGGATTCGGTGGACAGTGCAGGCGCAGGCCACGTCTAGTCCTCAAGGCGGGTCACCAGGCCGAGGCCTAGGACTGACCAGCACCCCCATTCCTGACCGCGCGGCGCGGGCTAGGCCGTGGTCCAGTGCGCAACACGCCACGAACCTCAGGCCGCAGGTCCGTAAGTAGCCCCGAGTAGGCCGTGGCCCACCCCAACGGGATTCCACGCGCTCAACCTGCCGATCGCAGTCCTAGGGCCCCGCAGGGCCGCTTGGACCCTGAAGACTCGTGCACACTCATCTGGACCAGTATCGATTTAGGCCAACGCCGCATAGATCCGGTGGCAATCATCATGGTCATCAATCGCCCGCAAGAACGCGACCACCTCCGCCCTCTTGCCCTCATCCAGCGCCACCAAATCCTTCGGCTTGTACCCCATCTCCGCCTTCGTCACCGCCCACCCTGCCGCGCGCAGCGCCTTCGACACGATGTCCAGGTCCGTAGGCGAGCTAAAGAAGCGCCCGCCGCTCATCTCGTCGTCGAGGTCCTCGAGCTTCTCGACATCCTGCGCGCCGGCCTCGATGGCGGCCTCTTCCAAGTCGTGCCCCTCGCCTTCGCGGGTCGCCTCGATGATGCCCATGTGGTCGAACAGGAACATGACCTTGGAACCGAACTGGCCCTCGCGGAACAGCATGCGCATGTCGGGCGCGGTGCGGTTGCGGTTGTCGGTCAGGCACTCGACCACCACGGGCACGTTGTAGGGCGCGTAGCCCTCGATGGTGACCAGCTCCATCACGGCCCCGTCCGAACCGCCGCCCGCACCGCGCTTGATGGCGCGCTGGATGACATCGTTCGACACGGACTGCTTGCGCGCCGCCTCGACGGCCACTTCCAAGCGCGGGTTGTGCGCCGGATCGGGCACGCCGGTCTTGGCGGCGACGGTGATTTCGCGCACCAGCTTGGTGGTGATGGAAGCCCGCTTGTTAGCGGTGATCTCTTTCTTTGCGTGCAGCCACTGACGTCCCATGGCGGACGATCTTACACCATTCGCTGTCGAGCAACCGTCAGCGAGGATCCAGCAGGATCAAGCGCACGGACTCTTGGCACGGTACAGGCAAGCCATCCGTGACGATGTCGTCGATGACGCGCAGAGCTCCGCCGGAAGACACGCCGAGCGAGAGGATGTTCTCGAACGGGACCTCTGTGCCGCAGGCCGCTTCGAGGCAGTCGGTGGGACACACATTGGTGTAGGTCGCCACGCGATAGACCTCTTGCCCGAGCGTATTGAAGCCCGCGACGTAGTCACCTGCCGGTGTCTTCACGCCGAGATAAATGGCATCGCCGGCGTCGACGGCGACATCGATCACGGGATGCACCAACTGGGGTGAACCGCCTTTGCCGCCCTTGCCGCCACTACCGCCCTGTAGGCCAATGAAGAACTCGTCATCAAAGGTCACAAGCGGCTTGCTCTCATCGCCGAGATCGACAAAGAAGCGCGCCGCATACGGGAAACCATCAGGGTTCGAAGAGCCCGCCACCAGACGACCGCCCTTGTCGACAGCCATCGAGGTGATCAGGGACAGGAAGTTCGCGGTCGAGATATCCGCAAGCAGCGGGGTCGGCTCTTGACCGAAGCGCGCGATCCTGTAGATCGTGGGACCGCCGCCACCGACCGGGCCGCCTTGGGGCACACCACCGCTGTCGAGGTTGGCGAAGTACGGATAGGCTTGGCCGCCGATGGTCTGGAACACACCGCCGATGTAGGCAGCCCCCTTCGAGCCCTCCGCGATGGCCACCACCAACCCTTGCGGGAACACATCGGCCGCATAGGTGGCGTCCAACGTGCCGTCCGCATTCAGACGCACCAAGTAAGCGTGGGACGCATCCCCCGCCCACGAGCCAAACGAGCCACCGATCAACAACTGGCCTGAGGGAAGCACGGAGCAAGCCACGAGGGACGGCGGAACTTGTCCGCCTTGCGTGGGGCCGGGACCTGCGGCGGCGAACGCGGTGTCCAGCGCCCCTGTCGCGATGTTGATGCGCGCAATGCAGTTGCTGGTAATCCCTCCGTACGCCGTGAACTCGCCCACGATGACGGCCTGCGTGCCCGAGACCAACTGCGCGGAATACACCACATTGTTGGCCGCGCCCGAGGCGAGGAAGTTCGTGTCCACCTGTCCCGCCGAGGTCAGGCGCACAAGGCTGCCGGCTGTCGCGAAGTTGAAGTTGGTGAAGTCACCGGCCACCAGCATCGAACCACCGGCGAGCAGGGTGATCCCCCACACTTCGCCTGTGATCTGGCTGCCTAAGGTTGCACCCCCGCCGATGTCAAAGCCGAGGTCCGGCGTGCCATCGGTTTCCACACGCACCAAGCCGTTGGCGAACAGCTGGCCGTAGGACTCAAAGTAGCCGCCGACCAAGAGCTTGCCGTCCTCCTGCAGGGCGAAGGCATGCACGCCGATCGGGCCTTGCCCGCCCAGTGCAAAGCCAAGGGCGTTGAAACCGGGGTCGACGGCACCATTCGCCTCCAGACGCACCAAGTTCAGAGCAGTTTGCCCGTTGAAGCTGGTGAACTCACCGCCCGCGACAATCTTGCCATCCGGTTGGACCGCCAAGGCCGAGACACGCGCGTTCGCACCGACACCGCTGGCATTGAAGCTGGAATCGCGCTGACCGCTCGGCAGCAGGCGCACGATGCGACCGCAGGGCACGCCGTTGTAGCTGGTGAAATCGCCACCAAGGACCACCGCGCCATCGGGCTGGACCTTGACCGCCAACACCGGCCCATCGAAGCCGGTTTGGACGGCGCGACTCGCCACGAAGTACAAGTCGCCATCGCAACCCACCGACAAGGTATCGAGCCGGAAGCTGTCATACGAGCCGAGCACCTGCTCGTTGACGACCTGACTCCGCGGAGCCAGACGCCGCAACACATAGCCGTTCTTCACGTCGCTATCGACCCAATAGCCGAAGCCCTGGCAGTCTGCAGCCACGTTCGGCGCGACCACGAGCTGCTCGGTCGAGCTGCCAAAGGACAGGAACTGATCCGTCGCTTGGGCTAGGAGCTGGTTCGTGTTGACATCGTATTGCCGCACGAAGTTGTTCAGCGGATTGCCTGCCCCGAGCGACGAGCTGGAGCTGTCGGCGTACGCCACGTAGTAGAGGTTGCCGCCGGCGGCAGTGGCCGAGGCTTTGCTCCCAACCGGGAAATCGCCGCCGAACACCACGAAGGGCGGCGGTGTGGAGCCAAAGTTGGCCTGAGCGACAGCGACCGTTGCGCCGCCGGTCTTCGTCTCATCCACTTGACTGGTGGCTTGCACCGGGAAGAAGCCGGTCACGTTCTGCGTGCTGACCAGCGTGAGGCGATTGGGCTCGGACTGAATCGCGAAAGCGGTGGCAGCCGACTCGGGCAGAATGAAGTCGACCGGGCTGTCAGGCGCGCCGGGCGGAGCCGCTTGGATCACGATGGTCTGCCCAGCGCGTGCGCTGACCGTGCAGGGATCCACCTGCAAGCCGGCTTGCGTGCACTCGCCTTCGGAGACAAAGCAGGAACTCGCGAGAGCTGCAAGCCCCAGCGCCAACCACGCCTGTTGAATAGTCATCACAGCTTGACCGAGAGGCCGATGAGGAGGTCAAAAACGCTTTGGTCGCCACCGAGTGACTCGTCCAAGGACGTGAACGACACACGCGGTTCGATGTCGATGGAGACGCTCGGATCGATCCAGTAGCGGAAACCGGCGTGCACGCCCCACGAGAAGGCCGTGTCACCATCGGAACCGGAGGTATCCGTGCTCAAGACGCCGAATTGCGGGCCGGCGTAGATGGTGGTCTGCGGTGAGGTCCACCAGTTGTAGTTGTAGAACCCGCCTGCATACAGATCGAGCGAATCGCCTCCGAGCTCGCTGCGAATGAAACTGGGTGAGAGCTCGAAGCCGACTTCGTGCTCACGTTGCAGGAACCAGCTCAGTGAACCGTTGGCAACGAAGCTCTCGGTCTCGTCAGCGCCGGGACCGATGCTATCCGCGTGCGCGTAGCGATAGTTCGCGCTGAAACCAAAGAGCAGCTCGCCCTCTCCGGCGCCATACATCACTTCTTGCGCAGTGGACACAGAGCCGAGCGCAGCGACAGCAGCTGCCGCGAGCAAACAGAAACGGGCCATAGATGATCCTGGGGAGGCGGAGGATAGGGCGAGCTCGGTCGTACCACACGACGAGCCGCAGGTGTAAAGTCTAGCTGACGCGCGGCGCTCCTTCCATGCAGACACGCACAGCTTTGTTGCTGCTTTTGGCCGCCGGCGCGGGCGCGTATTGGTGGGGGCGGCCTGCGCCTGCCATCGCACCGCTGGCGCCATCCGAAGTGACCGAGGTGCCTGTTGCAGAGCGTGACGACCTGACGGGAGTGCGCAGCCCAGTGGCGCCCAAGCACCTCGTGCGGATCGCGGGTCGCGTTGTCGATCCGCAAGGGAACGCGCTAGCCGGGGTCGAGATCAGGGCCGTAGGCACCGGCGACACCGCCCCGAGCATCATCACGCGCACGAATGCGGAGGGACGGTACGCGGTTGCAGCGCACAGGGCCACGCAATGGACAGTGACGTGCAAGGCGCGCGGGTACACAGAGGCCAGCCAGACTGTAAAGATTTTTGTACAGCCGCTCCTCGAGCCCCAGGATGCCGCGGCGGACTTCGTGGTCTTTCCGCTTGCAACGGTGCAGCTTGCACTCGTGGTGCGCACAGGGACAGCGCCTGAGGAGCAGACGCCCCTCGCAAGCTTTCTGGAAGCGCGCGGTTTGGGGGCTTTGGTTGGTGGCCAGCTGAGTCTTGAGCAGCAAGGCTCGACTCCGCGTGTGCTCGCCGCACGCACTTTCAGCCTGCCGGGAGGAGCGCCCGTCGAGTTGGTAGCCCATCAACCTGCGCGCATCGCCTGGAAGATGGGTGCAGTGGACTTGGCCACCATCGATTGGGAGCAAGACCTGCAGGCGTCCGTCAAGCAAACTTGTCAGCTTGGGGCCGAAGCCGCAAGCGTGCTGCAACAGGTGGCTTGGCTGGCTTTCGACGGCGCCCAAGCGACGGAAGACGCAGTGCAGTTTCACCTTGCCCTAGGTGACGCAGCGCCTGTTCCGGTGCCAGCTACCGTTGCTGGCGATCAGTACCTCATCCCCACGATTGCAGGCCGAGTGACCGTGGAGGCGAGCCTTGCCAAGCATGCAACACTGCGCTTCGCGGTCGAGGCCCACGCCGGCACGACGGTACAAGCCGGTCGCTGTGAGCGCCTCAGCGAGTGTCGTCTGCATGGCGTAGTGCTCGACCACGATGGCCAGCCGTTCCGTGGAATGCTGCGCTTGCGGCCGCGTGACGGCGTTTCAGCCGCACTGCACGAGCGGGTCCTGCCCGTCGACATCGACGGACGCTTCGCTGTGCGCGGACTGTGCGCTGGCGAATGGCAACTCGAAGCCGCTGGCTCAACGCTGGATGTCCGTCTACCAGCCACCGGCGCGCTGCAAGCGCATGGAGTTCAACTCAGCGTACGCGCTCGATGAAGGTGCGACCTTCTGCCGTGAAGGCCACATGCGAGGCATCCACGCAAACGATGCCTTCGAGATTCTTGAT
>CAIKQM010000580.1 GCA_903829565.1 uncultured Planctomycetota bacterium | reverse complement strand
GCGCCTTCATCATGGGTTCGGATGTGCACTTCTCGTTGCCGGCCTATCCGGTCGAGCAGGTCATCGATCCCACCGGTGCGGGCGACACCTTTGCGGGCGGTTTCATGGGACATGTGGCGGCGAGCGATCGCTGTGACCCGCCGACGTTGCGGCGCGCGATGCTCTGGGGCACCGTGACGGCCAGCTTCTGCGTACAGGGCTTTGGCCCCGAAGCGCTCGTGGCGCGCACGCAAGCCGAGCTGGCCTCGCGCTACGACGACTTGATGACGATCGTGTCGCCGTAACGGCGCGAACGCATGCAAAACGGGAATTGGTTCTTCGCGTTGCTGCCGGCGCGTGAGGACGCTGTTTCGTTGGCGCGTTGGGCGCGGGAACATGTAGATGCCGATGTTTGGCGGCTGTACGCGGCGGAAGATTTGCACGTGACCGCGAGCTTCGTCGGACCGCTGCGCGCGGAGGTAGACGCACAACGATTGGCACAGGCGGCTGCCAACGCTGTGGCGGACCTGCGGCCATGTCGCTGGGAGCTGCGTGGGCTCGAGGGTTTCCCCAGCGCTCAGGAGGCCAAGCGCGTGCTGTATGTACCGCTCGTGGCGCCTGGAGCGGATTTGGAGGAGGGGAATCGCGCTTGGTGGACCGAATTAACGCGCCGGCTGCAGGCGGCGGCCCAGTCGGTGGGGTATGCCGTGCCGGACACTCAGGTGCCACACCTGACCGTGGCGAGGGCTCGCGGCAAGTCGTTGCCAGTGCCACAGTTGGAAGCGTGGTCGGGGCAATTGTGGGCACGTCAGCTGCACTGGATGGGGCCCGGAAAGACACAGCGCTACCAATCGTTCGCGCAGGTTTCTTGGCAATAGCAGAGACGCGGACTCACGGCCCGCCGTCTGGGTGTGCGGAGGGGACTACTATCCGCGTTCGGGACCGCTAGACTCGGCCCCTTCCTCCGGCCAAGGAACGCAACACGTACTACCCGCAACGACTGACCGCAACTCGCCTAGCAGCGAGTCTGGAGACGAAACGCCATGAGCGTCAAAGGACCGACGAAATCTGAATCCCACAAAACCGAGAGCAAGCCTGACCCGCGCGCGAATGAACGCGCCCGTTCTTTGGAAGGCGCGCTCGGTGATATCGAAAAGGCTTTTGGCAAGGGCACGATCATGCGCCTTGGCGATGGCGCCTTGATCAAGGAGATCGTGGGCATCTCCACGGGCTCCATTGGTTTGGACATGTGCCTCGGTGGCAAGGGCCTGCCCAAGGGCCGCATCGTGGAGATCTTTGGACCGGAATCGTCCGGTAAAACCACCTTGACACTGCAAGTGATCGCCAACGCCCAAAAGAGCGGCGGCATTTGCGCCTTTGTGGATGCTGAACATGCTCTGGATCCGGCGTATGCCCGCAAGTTGGGCGTCAAGCTGGATGACCTGTTGGTCAGCCAGCCGGACACCGGTGAACAGGCCCTCGAAATCGTCGAGACGCTGGTGCGCAGCAATGCCATCGATGTGATCGTGATCGACTCCGTGGCGGCCTTGGTGCCGCGCGCCGAAATCCAAGGCGAAATGGGCGACAGCTTCGTTGGCTTGCACGCACGACTCATGAGTCAGGCGCTGCGCAAGTTGACCGCGGCCATCTCGAAGAGCGACACGCTGGTGATCTTCATCAACCAGATCCGCGAGAAGATCGGCGTCATGTTTGGTTCACCGGAAACGACCACGGGTGGACGCGCGCTGAAGTTCTACTCGTCGGTGCGCTTGGACATCCGTCGCATCGGTCAAATCAAAGATGGCGATGATGTGGTCGGCAACCGCACCAAGGTGACGGTGGTGAAGAACAAGATCGCGCCCCCGTTCCGCAAGTGCGAGTTCGACATCCTCTACAACCGCGGCATCTCCAAAGAAGGTGAGATGCTGGAGATCGGTCTTGAGGCCGGTGTGATCCTGAAGTCGGGTACGTGGTACAGCTTGAAGCACCCCACGGACGGCGAAGTGCGCATCGGCCAAGGCTTGGAAAAGGCACGCCAGTTCCTGATCGACAATCCGGACCTGTCGAACCTGATCGAAGGCACGATCAAGACCAAGGCCGATCCCACCAGCTTCGGCAAGGGCGGCGGCGGTAATGCCGAATGAGTTGACTCACGGCTGAGTTGACTCATGGAGACAGAAGGGGCGCGCACCCGAGTTGGTTTTGGTTTTGGACAGTGCGCGCCCATTCTGTACGCCTGCGAGCCTTGCTACACACTGCACCTGACAACTACACCAGACACGTCCCCATCCGATGACTGCCACTACTGCTCACACTGAACAGCGCTGGACCGCCGAGAGCGTACGCGCCGGTTTCCTCGAGTTTTTCCGCGCGCGGGGCCACACCATCGTCCCCAGTGGCCCGGTATTCCCGCAGGATGACCCGACCTTGCTGTTCACGAATGCGGGCATGAACCAGTTCAAGGATGTGTTCCTGGGCACCGGCCGGCGCGACTACAAGCGCGCGGCCGACACGCAAAAGTGCATCCGCGTATCGGGCAAGCACAATGACCTGGAAGAAGTGGGCGTGGACACCTACCACCACACCTTCTTTGAGATGCTCGGCAACTGGTCGTTCGGTGACTACTTCAAGGAAGACGCCATCTGTTGGTCTTGGGAGTTGCTGACCAAGGTCTACGGCATTCCCGAAGATCGGCTGTGGGTCACCGTCTTCGGCGGAGACAAGGAAGATGGTCTGCCCGCCGACGAGGAAGCGGCACGCATCTGGATCGAAAAGGCCGGCGTCAAGCCTGAGCGTGTCCTGCGTTTTGGACGCAAGGCCAATTTCTGGGAGATGGGCGACACCGGTCCGTGTGGGCCCTGCACCGAAATCCACATCGATCGTGGTGGCCCGGAGACCAACCCCGCAGACGGGGCGGATCTTGCCATCGGTGTGAACGCAGGCAATGAGCGCTTCATGGAACTGTGGAACAACGTGTTCATGCAGTTCAACCGCATGGACGACGGTCGACTGCAAGAGCTCCCGGCCAAGAGCGTCGACACAGGCATGGGCTTCGAGCGCGTCTTGTCCGTGCTCCAGAAGAAGCGCAGCAACTACGACACCGACCTGTTCCAGCCCATCTTCCGTCGTGTCGAGCAGTTGACCGGCATGACCTACGAAGGTGGAGACTCCAAGAAGGACGTCGCCTTCCGTGTGATCGCAGACCACGTGCGTGCGCTCACGGCCGCCTTCTCTGATGGTGCGTTGCCTTCGAATGAAGGCCGCGGGTATGTGCTCCGGCGCTTGCTGCGTCGCGCCTCGCGCTTTGGCCGCCAGCATCTCAAGAAGGAAGAGCCCTTCCTTTTCGAGGTCGTGCCGACAGTGGCGCAGATCCTGGGTGGTGTATTCCCCGAGATGCGCGCACGCATTGAGCACGTGCAAGCCTTGGTGAAGAGCGAGGAAGAGTCCTTTGGTCGCACACTGGGCCGGGGACTCGTGTTGTTTGACCAATTGGCTGCCAAGCTGTCAGCCGCCAAGCAAAGCACCATCGATGGCGCGGAGGCTTACGAGCTCTACGCGACCTATGGTTTCCCGCAGGACCTCGTCGAACTAATGGCACGCGAGCGCGGCCTGTCGGTCGACTTAACTGGCTGGGATAAGGCTCAGAAAGCGCACCAAGAGGCCAGCAAGGCCGAAGGCAAGTTCAAGCAGGTGCTCTCTGCCGAAGCACTCGCTTCGGTCAAGCCGACGACCTCGACCTACCATGCAGATGGCCTGGCCGCCTACGAGACGGCCACAACGGTGGTGCTTGTCGAGCGCTCGGGCGACGAGTGGGCCATGGTGCTCGAACACTCTCCGTTCTACGCCGAGGGTGGCGGCCAGTGCGGCGATGGTGGAGTCATTGCTGCGAAGGACGGCTCGTTCCGCTTCGAGGTACGCGATACGCGTCGCACCGGCTCGGTGATC
>CAIKQM010000579.1 GCA_903829565.1 uncultured Planctomycetota bacterium | reverse complement strand
GCAGCTCCCACACCCCACTGCAACGCACTGGGCCAAGCGCGCGCCTCGCGCAAGAACAACAACAGCGCTACCACCGCGATCGCTGAGCGTCCTCCCGCGACTTGCCAGCCTGCAAGCCCGGTCCACTTGATGGCCGCTCCTCCCGTGGAGAACAGGGCAGCTGCAGCCAACAGCATCCAACGCGCGGAGTTCATGGACGCGCAGAGTGAAGCACGCGGTACGCTCTCTATGCCAGACCACAGTCATGGACACCCGCACGCCTGCACAAGCCAAAGCCGCGTGGAGCGCGGCACGCACTTCCGACGAGCTATGCGCGTTGGCAGCCGAGTTCCTGCAAGGGCGCTCGCCCTACTTTCCAGGCTGGGGTGCGAGCGCAACGGACACGGAGACGGATGCAGTGTTGGGGCCGCTGGTCGCCGCAACGCGGCGTGGGTTCCTGCCGCTTGCCTCGCAAGAAGGTGGCCCGCAACGCTGCGCGTTCGTGCTCGGCTTCGCGCCGCCTGCACTCGCAGCGGAACTGCAGGCTGCAGCCACAAGCTGCGGCTTGCGCGCCTGGACCTACGCACGCCATGCGCCGCAGCTCGAGACGCTAGCCGTGGGCTGGGAGGCCGGCGCCGAGGTGCTCGTCGTAGGAGCGAATGCCTTCGAGGACGAGCTTGCACTCTTCGCAGAGGTCAGCCCCGCGTGCGCGCAGTTGCTACTGCCGCTGTGCTACGTGGTGCTGGTCGATCCGCTGCGCGCCCCTTCCACTCGTTTGTGGCGTTTGCTGGAAACGCCGGCACCGCAGGGATCTGCTCTCTCCCCATGAGTGCACGCGTTGCCATCCTCGGCGCGAGCAACATCGCACTCGCCATGCCGCAGTTGTGCGCCGCGCTCAGCCAGTCAGGGGTGCAGCGCGTGGACCTCGTGTGTGGGCATGGACGCAGCTACGGCTTGCGCTCCAGCATCCCGTTGCGCTCGCTGCCGGCGATCTTGCAAGCACCGTTGTGGGGCGAGCTGCCCGCGCAACCGATGCTCGCTGCTGCCTTGCTGACCGATGTGGGCAATGACCTTGTCTACGGCGTGCCCAACTCCACCATTCTTGCGTGGGTGGAGGAAGCAGCCACGCGGCTAGAAGTCTGTGGCGCGCGCATTGTGCTCGGAGGCGTCCCGCTGGCCTCGTTGCGTCAGCTCACGCGCCGCCGCTTCGAGCTGGTGCGACGTGTCCTGTTTCCTTTCCATCCGCTGCGTTTCGAGCAGGCGCAAGCGCAGATCGAAGACTTGCAGCACGCGCTGCTGGCGCTGGCGCAACGAAGGTCGTGGCAGGTGTTGGAGCCGCGTGCACAGTGGTACGGGCTTGACCCCATTCATGTGCGGCGCCGGTGCCGGCCGGAGTTCGCGGCGATGGTTGCGCAGCAGTTGCTGCCCATGCGGGAGGCTGGCACGCAGCCGGTCGAGGTCACGCCCGTAGACCTTGTGCGCTTGCGCCTCCTGCGGCCACGCGAGGAGCGGCTCGCGGGCTGCACGCGGCATGGTTCCGGCCAGATCCGCTTGTCTGGTGGGCTAGAGGTGGTGTGCCACTAACGGCGTGTCGCTAAGCTGCGTACTCCACGCCATGAACGCCCAGAGCTCCCAAACCCCGTCCAGCTCCCTCCCCGCTCTTGCTGTGCGCCTTGGGGCTGCATGGCTTGCAACAGGAGCTTTGTTCAAGCTGTTTGCGGGCTCGCCGAAGCTGCTGCCGCCTTTGGTGGTCGATCTGTCGCCCTTCGACCTCGACCTGACTTTCCGGCTCGTGATCGCTGTGGAGCTCGCCTTGGTCGTCGTGGCAATTCTGCGGCCACGCGCAGCTTGGTTGCCACTCGCACTGCTCTTCGCCTTCTTTGAAGTCGTGCTCGTGTCTCAAGCGCTAGCAGGCGCGGAGTCGTGCGGCTGTTTGGGTGACACGGTCAAGATGCCGCCGGCGATGATGATGGCGATTGATGGCGTGTTGCTGCTCGGGGTTCTAGGTACGCGGCCGTGGCGCGCGTGGGCTGGCACTCCGCTGTTCACCACTGGCACTTTGGGTGCATGCGCGGCCTTGGGTGCCCTCGTGTTTGCCGCGCCGTGGTTGGTGATTGCCGGAGCCACCTCCGCCACCACGCCCACCCCGAACGGCGCGGCGGCTCCGCAAGCGCGCTACCAAGTGTGGGAACCCGCGACCTGGGTCGGCAAGCTGGTCTACGACATCCCCGAACTCTCCAACCACATCCCGGCTGAGGCGCTGCCGACCGATGGTCTCATCGTCCTCTGGCGCGCGAGTTGCGATCACTGCAAGGATCACCTCGCCAAGCTGCGCAGCGAGGACAAAGGGGCCCAGCCGATCCTGTTGCTGCAGTTGCAGGATGATTTGAAGTCGACGGCGGTGGTGGAGACTTTCCCGGAGGGGGCGCATGTGACGCGCTTCCAGACGCCGGCGGGGGTGGACATTGTGGTGCAGACGCCGTGGGATGTGATGGTGGCGGGGGGCGTTGTGACGGCGGCGGTCGAACAACGCTAATCCGATACTGGTCCAGCTGAGTGTGCACGGGGTAACTGCGACCTCGTGCAACTCCCCTTCCCCACAAAGATTTAGGCGCACGTCAGCGCGACATAACGAACCAGGCCTCAGGCTGGGTGCCCTACTGCTCTGGATTGGAACGCTCTACGAGACCAAGTGCAGCGCTGCCCTACGAAAGCTGAATCTGCGCCGTGCACACTGAGCTGGGCCAGTATCACTTCAGCGCGACCGCATACGCGAGCCACCCCGCGCAATCCCGCCCCAACTTGCCCTTATCATCCCGATAGTAAATCCCGCTCCCCGACAACTCCTTGCTGCTGTGGTCCGTCCCCTCGAACCACGACTGCACATCGCGGAACCCCGCCTCCCGCAGCACATCCTTCACCTCAGGCAAGGTCCACAAGCGCCACTCATACGTAAACGCGCGCTTGAGCTGCGTGCCGTCCTTGAACTTGAAGCTGATGTGGCAGCGGTAGTCGGCGCTACCGGGCAAGTAGAGCGCCTGCTCCCACAAATAGGTGAAGCCCGCGTCGATGGGGCGCTTCTCCACCATCTCCTCCGGAGCCTCCAAACCGCCGTAGATGTCCATCAGGAACATCCCGTCGGTTGCGAGGTCCGTGCGCACGCGCTTGCAGTAGTCCAGCAAGGTCGGGCGGTCCTTGAACACCCACCACGAAAAGTTCTGCGCCAAGCGCAGGTCGTGCTTGCGCTTCGAGGCCTCGCGCACATCACCTTGGTGCAAGGTGACGCGCTGCGCTGCCTCACCGAGCGGTGCAAGGTTGTGCTCGCGTCCCCAGGCTAAGGGCTCGGGGTCCAAGTCATAACCGTCG
>CAIKQM010000578.1 GCA_903829565.1 uncultured Planctomycetota bacterium | reverse complement strand
GCCGAGAACGCTTCCTCGTTGTCGTTGTAGACCATCAGGTCCACGATGGCTTGCCATTCGACGCCGCCCGTGAGGTTGATCAGGACGAGGTCGGAGAGGGCACCACCCGTGCTAGCCGGGGGAACCGGACCCTGCGCAATGAAACGCGGGATGTAGAGCGTGTCCGGTGCCGTTTCATACTCAACACCGTCGAGCTCACGCACACCGTCGGAGTCGATGTCCGTCGGCAGGCCTTGAGCCGGGACGGCCTTGAAGGTGAACGCCGGCACGTCGTAGTCGCTCTGCGTGTTGCCATCGTTGATGAGCGAGGTGCCCACGAGATGGTTGAAGCTCACCGGTTGACCGGTGGTCGTGCTCTTGGCGAACACATAGGCAAAGCCCTTCACCATGTTCGGGTTGTCCATGCGCGTACGCACGACGATGGTGTCGTTCGGGGTCAAGCGACGAGTGCGGTTGAACTCCAAGCAGCTCGTGCCGTCGATGTAGAGGTACTCCACGTCGATGGTGTCGGTGGCGGAGGTGTTCGTCACCGTCAGGAAGGTCTCGTCACCACGAGCGTTGTCGAAGACCGGGAAGATCAACAGGCTGCCGGGTTGGTCGCATTCGGCCATAGCCGGGACGGATGCGCAGACCAAGGCCAGCGCTGCATAGAGACTTGATTTCATGGGTAGACAATCTTCAGTAAGAATCTTGGCCTTGCGCGGGAGTACGGCTCGCACGGGGCCTGGAAAGAGGCGCAGGGGCCAGCCGTCGGTGCGGGGGATCCCGCCGAAGCCCTGCGTCCTGTATGTGCGGCATGGTAGGGGAGCGGATCAGGTGACGACATACGCCGCTGTGCGGCTTCTGCAGGCGGATTTTCGCCTCCATCCGCGGTCACGAGCGCGTAGCCTCGTGGTGTACGCATGAAACGAACCGGATCCTTCGTAGCAGTGGTGTGCGCGCTTGCGCTGTCAGGCCCCCGCGCCCGGGTTGAGGCGAGCCCTTGCTGGCAAGAGACGACGCTCGCGGCGCAGGCCGTGGACGATGGCGCGGTGGCCGAGCTTGATGGTGTGCGCATCACGCCGGAGATGTATGCCTCGTGGTTGTTGCGCACGCATGGCGAGCGCTTGGCCAAGATCTTTGGCTCCGAGCAAGTCGCGGTGGAGCGTGCAGCACGCCGTGCCGGCGTGGAGCTGTCGGCGACGGAGTTGGAAGCTCACGTGCAAGAGGTCTTTGAAGACCGTGTCAAGCACGCTTTCCATGGCGATGTGGAGGCGTGGCGCGCTGAATTGCTTCGCACGGGGCGCACCGAAGCCGGTGCTCGTCGTCAGCGCGAGACGGAAGCGCGGCCGTTTCTTCTGGCGGGCAAGATGGCCAGCGTTGGTCGTGTAGTGCCAGAGCATAAGGTCGTACGCGAATGGCAGCGCATGTACGGCAAGTTGGGGCGTCGCTACGACTTGTTGATGACCTTCACCAAGGCCGAGGTGCTGTCGCCCGCGCAACGCGGTCCTGAGGCGACGGATGCGGCGCGTGCTGCGGCGTGGGCGCAGGCCAAAGTGCGTGCCGAAGCGGTGCGTGCTCGTCTGGTTGCAGGTGAGGACTTCGGCAAGGTTGCGCGCGAAGTCAGCGAGGATCCCGACACCAAGGATGGTCGCGGCCGTCCATCGGACTTT
This sequence comes from uncultured Planctomycetota bacterium, assembly GCA_903829565.1. Classification (GTDB taxonomy): domain Bacteria; phylum Planctomycetota; class UBA1135; order UBA1135; genus SXXH01. The sequence goes on along the minus strand of CAIKQM010000578.1, from coordinate 2,120 downwards.
CGCGATGAAGGTTGGCCGAAGGGCTTCCACGAAGAGCTCGCGAAGTTGGCGGTGGGTGAGATCTCTCCGCCGCTGCAGGGCAAGGGCGGTTGGTGGATCGTCAAGATCCTTGAGGTGCGTGCCACTCCGCTGGAGTCCGTGCGCGGCGAGCTGGTGTCGATGCTTGAGGCAAAGGGTCCCGAGCCCGATGAAGTCGGGGCCATCCTAGAGCCCATCCACACACAGACGAAGGTCGAACTCTTGCCTGCGCTGTGGCGTAGCCCCGGTGGCGGTGAGCTCGGTGGCGTCGATGAACCTGTGATGTTGGTCGATGGCGAACCTGTCTCGAGAGCGAGCTACGCCCGCTACTTGCTGTATTGGCAAGGAGAGACGGCGTTGTCGCGCTACATCGAGGACTTTGCGGTCGAGCGGCGCGCGCAAGCGGCGGGCATCGTGGTGACCGAGGCCGAAGTCCGCGAGCGAGTCAAAGAACATGTCGACACGATGATCGATGAAGGCTTCAAGCGCCAACGCGAAGGGTGGTTGGAGTTCTTGCGTCGTGCGGGACGCACCGAGGAGTCGTTCTGTGCCTCTTTGGCGGAACGTTGGCGCATCGACTTGCTGGCCGAGAAGTTGATGCAGCAAGAGCGCGTCATCGATGAGCGTATGCTGCGCGAGCGCTACCGTGCCGAGTTTGGCGAGGATGGTGAGCGCTTGGAAACCGCTTGGATCGTGAAGACCATTCAAGGCGAAGCACCGGCTGCGGATGCGACACGTGAGGTCTGGGAGGCTGCGCTGGCTAAGGCCTCTGAGATCGCGCGCGCAGCGCTGGCTGCAGAGTTGGAGCGTGTGCGCCAGCCCGCGGACTTTGCTGTGGTTGCGCGCGAGGTTAGCGATGACGTGCCGACCAAGGCCAACGGCGGTCGTCGCCAAGGCCGCTTCCGTGTGGACGCGTTCCCCGAGGCGATTGCTACGGCGGTCACCGGTCTGCAAGTGGGACAATCGACCCCGCCGATCTTGTACGGCCGCGCTTGGGTGTCGTTCCAGCTCGTGGAACGCAGGAGAGTGACGTATGAGGACGCCAAGTCGGAGCTGGAGTTCGAGCTCAAGCACCAGCGGCCTGTTTTGCCGGACATTGGCAACTACCGCAACTCGCTCGCACGCCAGGTCAAAGCAGAGATCCTGCCCGGCATGGCGCGCTAGAGCTGCTTCACTCCGCCAAAAGCGCTGCGATCGTGCCGGGCTGCAAGTTCTTCGGGCTGTCGTGCCAGCGCACCCGGCCTTCGCGGTCCAGCAACACCATGTCAGGTTTACTTGCCATGAAGCTGACAGCGCTGCGCAACCCGTGGTCATAGACCACCGGGAAGTCGAAACGCTTCTTGGGGACATCGGCGCGGGCTACATCCAACGGCTCGACGATGGCGCCGCTCTTCTTGTCTTGTTGCGGCACCAGCACACCCACGAAGCGGACTTTGCCTTCCAGATGCTTAGCCCAAGCCGCCACCGTGTCGCGCTGGGCATCACAGAAGCTGCACTGCGTCGAAAAGAAGTACAGCGCTACGACTTCTCCTAGCAACATCTCCAGCGGCATGGGCGTGCCTTGCACCCAGTCTTGCGATGCGAAAGGCTGCGCTGGTTTGCCGAGCGCCATGGTGTAGGCCTTGGTGCGTTGCAGGAACTTGGTTCGCTCCGCATCCTGCGTGGGCCAAGTACGCAAGTACAAGTCTAGGTCGGCGATGGCGCCGGCAGTGTCGAGGCGATGACGCCGCGTTTCGCTGCGCTTTTCCAGCGCGCGGCGACCCCATTCTTGATCACTCAAGTAGGTGCGAATCACTTCGCTGTACTCAAGCTCTGCTGCAGCCAAGTCATTGGCGTACAGCTTGGTGTTCCCGCGCAAGTACCACGCGCGCGCCGCAAAGGCCTTGTCCTGACGCGCCAAGACTGCGTCGAGATGACGTAGTGCAGTGCTGAAGGCCTCTTGTGATGCAGCGTTCGAGCGTCCATGCTCACGCCGTTGGAAGCCGATGTTGATCCATGAATTAGCAGCTTCCACCTGCGCCTCGGCTGCGCGTGCAGCCTGTGGGTGCGCCTGCGCGAAGGCCTCGAACTTGGCCGCGGCAGCAGCATGGTCGCCCTTGGTC
>CAIKQM010000577.1 GCA_903829565.1 uncultured Planctomycetota bacterium | reverse complement strand
GCCGCTTCGAAGTGCGTCATGGCGATCAAGGAGTCTGTGGTGTAGGGGCTAGGACCGTCCCTCCACTGGGAGGGCAGGACCGTGGCTAGCTTGGGCGGCACACGATACCGAGGAGCGCCCGCGCGGGGTGCATCCGATTTCGTGAAATCCGCTGACGGCCAGCGAGTGGGGGGTCCGACATGATTTCGCCCGCGAGGCCAGCGGTCAAGAGCGCAGCGTGCAGCTTCGCCTCAAACACCACCCCAAAGGCGCAGTCAGGGACCTTGGTTCCGACTGCGCAGCAAGTACCGTTCCCGCCCTCAGAAGCAACCACTTGGGGCCAAGAAAGCGCCTACCCCCGCCGCAAGTGTGCGGCGGCGCACACCTCACTGCTCGTCCGCGCTCCGGCCGTCGCCCGCCCCGCCCGGCTCGAACCCGGCTGTTTGGGCCACGGCGGCGTCGGCGAAGAACGAGAGGTGATCCGGACGGATCTTGCGGATTTCCAACGAATCCCGGCCGTACACGCGCCGGCTGGTGGTGCAGCCCACGAGGGTGAACTGCAACTCGTGCGAGCAGTACCCGCAATGGGCGCGTAACGGGGCGCGCGAAGCCAGCTTGTAGGCGGGGTGCACGTGGCGCGCTTCCGTGCGCGAAATGCAGGTCGGATTCGGGCAAGGGTTGTCCCCAAGCGCCGTCCGGTGCAGACGCGACTCCGGCACGCGACTGGTGGTTTCCAACTTCACCGAGCCGGTGAGAACCGACAGAATCGCCATGCGGATCGGGACCCCGCGCGAGGCTTGCTTGAAGTAGATGCTGCGCGGGTCGTCGTCGATTTCGGCGCTGATCTCGTCGCGGCGCGGCAGCGGGTGCATGACCACCGCATCGCGCAAGGACTCGGCCGCCAGCTGGTGCTTACCCAGGCGCACATAGTCGCCCAAGTTGCGCCCCCCATCCGGGTGACGCTCGGTTTGCGGCCGCGTCATGTACACCGCGTCGACGCGCTCGACCGTGAGCCCGCGTGCGTGCGTGAACAACGACAACTGGTGCGGCTTTTGGGGCGTCAAATACACCGCATCCGAACGCGCCGCAATGTCACCCAACCGCGACGCATCCGCGCGCTGCGGTTCGACCCCGAACTCTTCGCGCAAGCGCTGCACGACATAGTCGGGTAGCTCAAAACCCGGCGTGGGCACGCAGATCACGTTGGCCCCAAAACGCGCCAAAGCGTAGGCGAAACTGTGAATCGTGCGGCTATAGCGCAGGTCTCCCGCGAGGACCACCTCAATGCCCTCGATGCGGCCGCGCTCGACCCACAAGTTGTAGAGATCGCACAGCGTCTGGGTCGGGTGTTCGTGGCTGCCATCCCCGGCATTGATCACCGGCACCGACGAGTACATCGAAGCCAAGCGCGCAGCCCCTTCGCTGGGGTGGCGCAGCACGATCACATCGCTGTAGCCGCCGGACACGACGCGCACAGTGTCGGCCAACGACTCCCCCTTCGAAGCCGAGGTGGAGCGCATGTCGGCCGCAGTGAGCACTCCCCCACCCAAGCGCAGCATCGCCGATTCGAACGAGAGGCGTGTGCGCGTGCTGGGCTCGTAGAAGAGGCTCGCGGAAATCATGCCGCGGCAGAGATCCGCGTGGCCGCGCAGGTCGCTGGCGAAGCGATCCGCTAGGGCGAACAGTTCGCGGATCTCGGCGAGGGAGAGGTCATCGATCGAGACGAGGTGGCGGACTGTCATAGGCGACGCGGTGGGCGCGTCGGGGGGGCACTCTACGCAGGCGGGGGGCTGGGTTCAACGCTGGGAGGAGTCCGGTCCGATACTGGCCCCTTTGAGTGTGCACGACTTGCTACCGCTAGCTCGCCGGCAAGCCAGCCCTTAGGCCAATAGCGCGGCCTTGGTACTCGCGGGAGCCTGCATTTGGGCAGTTTTCCTTCTCCGTCTTGGGCGAGGCCTGGTGACGAGCAAGCACGCACCCCAAGGCCCGCGACCACTCGTCAAGGCGAGGGCGCGCGCAAAGCGGGCTTCACTCAGCGATTACCGACCACCAACGTCGTGCACAGAAAACCAACAGACGTCTGCCGAGGCCAGAGCGTCCCAAGAATCGAGCTGTTTGTACTCAGGTGGTACGCACGGAACTCACACTCGTGCACAACCAGCCACGCCAGTATCCATCCACTGCTTCAGCACCGCCTCCAGCACCCCCGCACTCCCCCCCAAATCCAAGCCCCTCACATACTCCTCATCCCCCATCTCCCAAATGGCCGCCTGCCCCCCCGCCAGCGGCCACGGCTCCGCCGGCAAGCCCAACTGCTCCAGCACCACCTTCAGCACACAGGCACGCGCGGCCTCGGGCTCGGCTTGCGTCACTCCGTGCACTCGACGAGGGTCGGTGGGGGCCAATTCGTCAGCGCGGGAGACAAGCCCCACGCAGGGTGCCTGGCCCGCTAACGGCGAAGGCAGAGTCCCCTCGCCGCGCGGCAGGAGCCAGAGGCACACATCGCAGGTGTGACGCTCGGCCTGCACCAGTTCGAGGCCCGCTTGCTCGAGACGATCGGGGCTAGCACGCCAGCCGGCGCCATCGACGAGATCGACTTCGTAGGCCCCCATGCGCGCCCGCACCACGACCAGGTCGCGTGTGGTCCCCGCCAGCGGAGATACCAGCTGGGCCTCGCGCCCACTCAACAGGTTGACCAGCGTCGACTTGCCCGCATTGGCGGGCCCAGCCACCAGCACGCGCAAGGGGTGCAGCAAGCGCTGCACAAGGCGTGAGCGTGCAAGCAGCGCAGTGCGACGCGCCTCGCGCTCGGCAATGGCCAAGGCAGGCCAACAGAGCAGCTCGGCACGCAACGCACCTTGGGCTTGGTCCAACAACACGCGTGCGCTGGTTAGTCCACCACTCACAGCGAGCGCTTGCCTGGCCCGCTCTTCGATAGAGCGCGCTGCATAGGGCACCACACCTCCAGCGGCGAGTCGCGCCGTCACGGCCTCCACCACCGGCGGAGAACCGGTGGTGTGCAACTCGAACGCATCGTGCGCGGTGCGCACGCAAATGGCTTCCTCGTGCAAGACACCATCCCAACGCAAGGCAACCAGCGGTGCGGCACCGAGCGGCGGCAAACGCCCGACACCAAGCTGCGCCAAAGCGGCCTGCAGCAGTACCTCGCTATGTGCTTGGACGCGCACCACGGCCACCGCAGCAGGAGCAGCCGCTGTCAAAACAATCTGACATACAGCCCCTGAATGACCTGTCAAGTAAACCTTACCTCGCGCGCCGCGCTTTCCAGTCCATCCAGCACAAGCTCCGGCGTATGGAGCACGACACGGTGATCCTCGTGCAAGGCAGCCAAGACCCACAACGCATCGCCACCGGCCACCAGCACCGTGGGCTGCTGCCAAACGAGCTCGCTGCAGAGACGCGCGCACAACTCACGAGCGGCACCGCGCACACCGTTCACAACACCCGCAAGACAGGCGGCCTCGGTGTCCTTGCCCAGAGCAGGTACACGCTCGGATTCCGCAGGCAGCGTCACGACCGGCAAACTCGCGGTGCCTGCGGCCAAAGCACGCTGCAGCAGCGGCAAACCCGGCGCAATTGCGCCACCCAGCAAGCGACAGCTCTGGCCTTCGATCCACACCGCGTCCACCACCAAGCAAGTGCCCACTTGCACCACGAGCACGGCGCCTTGGGCATGCAGGCTCGCACCGCGCGCGGCCCAGGCTCGATCGGCGCCGACCTTGCTTGGCACACGCACATCCAAGTGCACTCCATGCGCCAAATCCCGCAAGACAGGCACCTGCAAGCGCTCGCACAGCGCCACACACCGCGCGGCCAGTTCTGCGCTGGCCACACTCGACAGTGCCGCGGCGCGAGGCCGCTGAATCGCAATCCACTCCGCTAGCAGCTCCAGCTCGGCAGCGGTACCCGACCAGCGTGCCGCACCGCAGCGTGCTTTGATGCGACTGTTGCCCGCGTCAAGTACGAGCATGAGAGTTCAGCCGCGCGCTCAGCGGTTGCCGGACTCGTACGTCACGGTGCGCTGCTTGCCCTTGTTCTCGACGACCACTTCCCACGTCGAGTACTTGTCCTTGTTGACCTTCACAAACGAGATGGCTTCTTGGACAGAGTTCACGGGCTGACCGTTGATGCTCTTGATCACGTCGCCTTCCTTGGCGCCGTGGCGTGCGGCCAAAGAACCGGCCGCCACTTCCTTGATCTCGATGCCGTCGTACTTGCCGGTGCGCGGATCGCGGTGTTGCGCCGTGCGCACTTCACGCGCGAGCACCTCGGCATAGTTCTCGTTCATGTACTGCACATCTTCCGTGCCCAGCACATAGCGATTCGAACCCAGCATCGTGGTCTTGCCCGGCGCGAACACCGGCCCGTCGAGACGCGGAATGTCGGTGCGCGGCGCAGTCACCACGACACCATCCGGCCCCACCTGCACGATGGTGGTCGTGGAGTCGAACTCCGCCGCAGTCACGGTTTCTTTCTCGCGCGCTTCGTCATCGAAGGCGAAGACGACTTGCGTGGCTTCGATCAGGTGAATGCGAATGTGCTGGTTCGGCGCAGCCAAGCGCTCGCCAGTGCGCAGCAGCACGCCATCGGCCATCGGGCCGGAAACGCCCGCGCGGCTCTTGTACTTGAGGAAGGCCGCTGACAACTCGGGATGGGCCAGATCCACTTGCAAGTACAGCACGCGCACCAGCTCGGACACCGGCGTAGCGCTCGGCTTGGTCGGCTGCGACGAGTCCACAGGCTTCGTCTCAACCACCACCTTGCCCGTAAGGTTCGAATTGGCCAACAGCTTCTGCAGATCGTTGTACGGCACCACATCAGCCTGCTTGGGCTTGGGCGCCTCCACGCTTTCCAGCAGACGACGCGCCGCTTGCGGATCGACTTCGGGACGCGTTTCCAGACCTTGCTTGGAAGTCCACGCGTACCACGCCACTCCGCCGCCTACGAGTCCGCAGGCAGCCCACGTCAACACCTTGATCTGGGCGAGGTTCATGTCGTGCACCATGGTGGCGTTCTTGGCCCCGCCATGGAAGCGGCGGAAGTCCAGAATGCCTTAGGAAGTCTTCTAGATGGCGTTAGACGCTGCACCGGGCGCCGTCTTCCCGCGCTTCCGGACTGCCGGTTGCTAGGCGGGGCGCGCCAAGCGCAGGCCATCCCCCCCCGAGGGCGGCCGCGGGCGCTCGGGCGCCGGGGTCGTGCGGGTCTCGCTGCGATTGGTCGAACCACTGATGCCGCGCAGCATCAGGACCAACTCTTCCGGACGGTCCGAGGCTTGCAGCGCATCCTCCATCGCCACCGTGCCCTCTTGGACCAACTGGCGCAAACACTGGTTGAAGGACACCAAGCCCTTCTCGCCGCCCGATTCGATGGCGCGCGACAGTTCGCCGGTCTTGCCTTCGCCCAACAGTTCGCGCACATGCGGCGTGGACACCAACAACTCGTACGCCGGCACCAAGCCGCGCTCTTTGGCGCGCGGAACCAAGCGTTGGCTCAACACACCCGCGATGTTGTCGGCCAAGCGCAAGCGCACTTCTTTGTGCTGTTCGGCGGGATAGAACGAGAGAATGCGCTCGACGGTTTGCGGCGCGTTGACCGTGTGCAAGGTGGACAGCACCAAGTGCCCCGTCTCGGTCGCATCCAACGCCGCGTTGACTGTCTCCGCATCGCGCATTTCGCCGATCAAGAGCACATCGGGGCTCTGGCGCAAGGCATGCCGCAAGCCATCGTGGAAGCTCGGCACATCGACGCCCACTTCGCGTTGGCTGATGACGCAGCGGCGCTCTTGAAAGATGAGCTCGACCGGGTCTTCCAGCGTCACAACGTGACGCTCGACCGACTCGTTCATGGACTGGATCAAGGCCGCCAGCGTGGTCGATTTGCCGGAGCCGGCGATGCCCGTCACCAGCACCAGGCCGCGTTTCTTGGAGGCGAGATTGCGCAAGTCCGCGGCCGGCAGCCCCAGCGCATCCAACGACGGCGCTTGTGTGGCCACACGACGAATGACGAGCGCGGGCTCGCCCATCTGCTTGTACGCATTGAGGCGGAAACGGCCCAAGCCATCCAGCGACAACGCCGCATCGGCCGAGCCTTTGTCTTTGAACTGCTGCAAACGCTCGCGCCCGAGGATCATCTCGAGCAGCTCAAGGAACGGCCCCGTTTCGGGCACACGCCCGGGCAGGAAGCCGATCTTGCCATCGATGCGACAACAGGGGCGACCACCGGCGCGCAGGATCAGGTCGCTGGCGCTGGTTTCCACCATGACGCCTAGCCAGCCCTCCAAGCGCGTGCGCGCTGTGGAGGCACGCGCGAGGTGCCGACCGGCGATCTCATCCAGATCGAGTGCTTGGCGGGAATCCGGGGCCGGGCGCCCAGCTACGACGGGCTGCGGAGCAAACGCGGTGCGCGTTAGCGATTCGGGCACGCTCACCTTGGCGGGGGCAGGCGCCTCGCGACGCGTGTCGACCGCGCGCTCCAGCGCCTTGGCGATGTCAGAAAAGCTCACGTCGTCGTTCTGGCCGGCCATGGAGGTCCTTATCGGCTCTCCCGGCGGGCCGAACTCAGCCGAACTGCGGCAAATCCGCGCTGCGCACCAGCCGGTGCGCAGCCACCAACACTTCGCGCAAGCCCTCACGCGTGTGGGCGCTGATGCACAGGATGGGCCCCCCTGCTGCCGCAGCCAAGGCCGCGGCCCGCTCGCGCGCGGCCTCGCTCTCGACCTTGGTCGCGACCAGCAGGCGCGGCTTCTCAAACAGCGCTTGGTCAAAGTTCTGCAGTTCCGCCTCGATCACACGCCGCGCTTCATCGGGCTCGGTCGTGGCTTCCTCGGAACAGTCCACGAGGTGCAGCACGACGCCACAGCGCTCGACATGGCGCAAGAACCGATGGCCGAGGCCAACGCCTTCGGAGGCGCCTTCGATCAAGCCCGGCAAGTCGGCGATGACCAGCGTGTCGATGTCCGACAACTTGGCAATGCCCACTTGGGGCGAGAGCGTGGTGAACGGATAGTCCGCAATCTTCGGGGTCGCGGCCGTCACACTCTTCAAGAAGGTGGACTTGCCCGCGTTCGGCAGGCCGACCAAACCCACTTCGGCGAAGAGCTTGAGCTCGAGGCGCACTTCGCGCTCTTCGCCAGGACGACCATCACCGGCAAAGCGCGGCGTTTGGCGCGTCGCTGTGGCAAAGCGCGCATTGCCCAAGCCACCCTTGCCGCCTTTGGCCACGACCAAAGTCATGCCATCGGTGGTCAAGTCGCGCAGCAAGTTGCCATGCACGGCATCGAAGACTTGCGTGCCGATCGGCACTTCCAGCACGAGATCCGCGCCCGCGCGGCCGGAGGCCATCTGGCCCATGCCGCCTTGACCATCGAGCGCACGCCACGTGCGCTTGCCGGCCAGATGGATCAGCGAGTTGTGATGGCGTGAGGCTTTGAGCACCACATCGCCGCCGTCTCCGCCATCGCCACCGTCGGGGCCACCGCGCGGCACGAACTTCTCGCGGTGGAACGACACAGCGCCGTTTCCACCTTTGCCCGCGGCCACTTCGAACTGGATCTCGTCTTTGAACATGTCAAGTTTACTTTACGCAAGCGGCCCGCGCGTGAGGCGCAGGCCGCAGACAGGATCGCACTCAGCTAGGTCGTGCTGGAGACGCAGCTCAGCGCGTGCTCTCAGCTCGCAACCGGGTCGATGTGCACCTTGCGGTTCGTCTGGAAACGCACCGTGCCGTCCACCAGCGCGAACAGCGTGTAGTCCTTGCCCACGCCGACGTTCTTGCCGGCATGGAAGACCGTGCCGCACTGACGAACGAGGATCGTGCCGGCCAAAACGTCCTGACCACCGTAGCGCTTGATGCCACGGAACTGCGGGTTGCTGTCGCGGCCGTTCTTAGTAGAACCTCCGCCCTTCTTGTGTGCCATGTGCTGTTAGCTCCTCGAGATGTAGGCCGATCAGGCCTGAATGCCAGTGATCTTGACTTGGGTGTACTCTTGGCGGTGACCGCGCTTCTTGCGCACGTTCTTACGGCGCTTGAAGCGGAAGGCGATGACCTTCGGGCCGTTCACGCTGCCGATCACTTCGCCAGTGACCTTCGCGCCCTTCACCGTCGGCTTGCCGATGGTGACCTTGCCTTCGTTGCCTACCAGCAGCACCTCGTCGAAGGTGACCTTGTCACCCTTGTTCCAAGTGCCGTTGAAGTCGCAGCGGATCACATCGCCCTGCTGCACCTTCGTCTGTTGATTGCGGTCGCGGATGATCGCGTACACGGTGAGTCTCTTTCGTCTGACCGTGGTGGAGTCCCTCCCACGGCGGGTGCAAGCGAGAGGAGTCTCGTCTGCACCTCTGGTTGTGATGGTTTGAGCCAAACAAGATAGCGAGGAGGCTCTTCAGGCGGAAGACGGGCCTTGCAGCCGACCTGCGGGCCTACCTCGGACAACACCCGCAAATACTTTATTGATCAACACTTAGAGCTCTACTTGCGGGCAACTGGCCAGGCCTGTTCGATGCGGCCCAAGGCCTCCTGCAGCACGTCACGCGAGGTCGCCAAGGCCAAGCGGATGTGCCCCGCCGCTCCCGGGCCAAACCAACGCGGTGATCCTGGCACCGTTGCGACGCGCGCCTCGCGCCGCAGATGAGCCACCAACGCCTCCGGCTCCCAGCCCGTCCCGACTACGCGCGGGAAGACGACGAAGGTCGCTTGCGGAGCGGGCAGTTCGACGCCGGGCAGACGCGCCAAGTGAGCGACCGCGAGGTCTCGTTGGGCTGTCAAGTGTACTTTCCACTCCGCGAGCCAAGCGCCACAGTCGCGCCACGCGGCAATGGCCGCGTATTGCGACAAGGTCGTGGCTCCAAAGCTCGTGTACAAGGCACCACTGGCCTCGATGAACCGTTGCGCTGCTTGTGCATCAGGCAAGGCGACGAAGCCGATGCGCAAGCCGGCAAGCCCATAGCTCTTCGAGAGTCCATGCACCAACAAGGTGCGCGGGCGTGCGCGTTCGCCAAGGGCCAGAAACGCTGTGTGTTGGTGCGGCGGATGCACGATGTCGGACCAGATCTCATCCGACAGCACCCACAAGTTGTGGCGTTCGGCAAGCTCGAGAATGCGTTCGAGCTCGGCGCGCGTCAGCACACGACCGAAGGGATTGTGCGGCTGGCACACACCGATCATGCGCGTGCGTGGAGTGATCGCGCGCTCCCACGCCTCGAAGTCCAGCGGACCAGTGCGCGCAAAGGGCACACGCACAACGGTGGCACCGGCACTCGTGGCGGCATGACCGAAGAGGAAGTCGACCGGGTCCCACACCAACATCTCGTCGCCCGGCGACAAGTACGTGCGCGCCAACGCCACCATGCCCGAGGCCGCCGAGTCGACGGCGACGATGCGCTCGGCGCTCAGCTGGATGCCATCGCGTGCCGCATAGTGCGCAGCGGCAGCTTCACGGAACTCGGGCAAACCTGCGGCCGGAGCGTAGTTCAAGTAACCCGTGTGCAGCACACGGGCGAGGGCTGCACGCACAGGCTCGGGCGCGGGAAAGTCCGAGTCGGCCGCGGTCAGAGGGATGACGCCCTCCTCCACTTCGGCCCAGCGCAAGTTGTAGGCCCCGCGGCGCAGGGCGGCGAAGTCGATCTGCGCGTGCGTGAACAGATTCATGCGTGCATCCTCGGGCGACGATCAGCTGACACACGCTTCGGAGCGCGGGAGTGTGGCCATGGAGGGAGCACCCTGCACAAAGTTGCGTTCCAACGCCACACCAGCGGCATGGTGCGCAACCGCATCCGGTCGCGTGGCCCGGCTGTACGCGACGAGGGCCGCGTCTAGGTCGGTGTGCGCCTCGAGTGCCGCAGCCAGACGCGTGGCGTCGACGAGGGCCATGTTGGCACCCTGGCTGGTGAAGGGCAGAAACGGATGAGCAGCATCGCCCAAGACCACGGCGTTCGCGCGCTGAAAGTACTCCAGCGGCAACGCATCGCCTGTACGCCACCAATGCGCCTTGTCGAACTCGGCGCGTCGCAGTGGTGCGCACAGGTCCTCGCCAAAGTGTGCGCAACTCTCCAGCGCAAAGCGCTGCAACTCGCTCGCGTCATCGCCGTGCGGCTTGTGACGAGCCGTGTCGAATTGCAGCCACCACACCACGCGTCCGTCGGTGACGGGTGCAAGTCCGGCTGCGAGTCCGCGCCCCAGGTCATGCACCTTGAGCAAGCCTCGGCCGAGGTCGCGAGCCACCTGTGCCTCGTCGAGCAACAACACCAACTCATCGACCTGACCGCGACGGCGCTGGGACGCGGGCGCCACGAACTTGCGCACCAAGGAGCGTCCCCCATCACAACCAAGTACGAGATCCGTCGCTAACCGCGCTGACCCGTGTGGTGTTTCCACAACTGCGGAGTGAATGCGCCCATCAGCACCACACACAAGCTCGGCGGCGCGCGAATGGTAGGTCACCTGTACTTGACGCAGTCCGCTGTGCAAGCAGGCCAGCAAATCGGCGCGCGTCAACACCAGGCAGTCCGGCAGCACTTCACGATGCGAGAGTCGCCCGGCGCCATCGCGGATCTCGGCATGATCCAGCCATACACCGCGCGCGCGCACGCTGGCACCCAGACCAAGGGCATCCAAAGCGCGCAAGCCATTCCCCAACAACAAGAAGGCATGTCCCCGTGCGTGCTCGCCCTCGCGTTCATGGACCAGCGGCCGCACGCCGATGCGTTCGAGGCCAATGGCTGCAGCCAAGCCGGCCACGCCTGCGCCCAAGATGAGCGCACGCGCGTGTAACGAGTGAGGTTGGGAGTACATCGTGCGGTGCGTCTCGGCAATGGGACTGATTCTCTGTGACGGGAAGCACCCTGTCGTGGAAGGAAATCCCGAAAACACGCGCAAAGCGCATCAAAAGTACCGGCCGTACATGCAACCACCGCGGTGCGCGCGATGCGCACTGCGGTGGTTGTCTACAGGTCCAGCACCTCGGGAGCGCTGGCCGTGTCAGGTCTCAGCGCTTGCGGCGACCGCCGGGGCGGACTTCCTTGCCATCCATGCGCAAGTAGCGCAGGACCGAATCTTCCGGCTGGTCCGGAGCATCGAGCAGCCGGATATCGCGTTGGAAGCGGTACTCCATGCCGCGCAAGTGGTCGTGGCACGACTCCTTGAGGTAGCCGATGACTTCGGGGTGCGCACGCACCTCGACCGTCTGGAAGCCCTTGAGAGTCATGGCCGAGGCCAAGCGACGCAGGATGGCCGCAGCGCGCGAGTTGACCGTGCGCAAGCGCCCTGTGCCGCGACAGCGCGGGCACGAGTGGAAGACCTTCTTCGACAAGCCGGGGCCCAAGCGCTGGCGAGTCATCTCCAGCAAACCGAACTGCGAGATGCGGCCGAGCTTGGAGCGTGCGCGATCGTGGCTGAGAGCATCCGCGAAGGCGTTCTCGACCTTCTTGATCGACGAGTTCTTCATCATGTCGATGAAGTCCACGACGATGATGCCACCGAGGTCGCGCAAGCGAATTTGACGCGCGATTTCCGGTGCGGCCTCGAGGTTGGTCTTGAGCGCGATCTCTTCGAAGTCAAAGCCATCGCTGCGCGTGCGGCCCGAGTTGACGTCGATCGCCACCAAGGCTTCGGCTTGATCGAACACGATCGAACCACCCGAAGGCAGCTCGACACGGCGCGAGAACATCTTCTCGAAGTCCGGCTCGATGCCCTCCGATTGGAAGAGCGGCTTCTGGCCTTCGTGCAGCTTGACGCGCGAGACTTCCTCGGGCATCAGCTTCTC
>CAIKQM010000576.1 GCA_903829565.1 uncultured Planctomycetota bacterium | reverse complement strand
CATCGGACAGCTCACCACGCACGTGCAAGTCATCAATGCGCACATCAAGGGCTTGTGCACCCGTAACGTCGACTTCCACCTGCATGGTTGGCCCCGTCAAGGCTCCACGCCAAGCGAGAGACCCCTGCGCCCGTCCCAAGAAGTCCTCGTCTGATTCAGGCGGAGAAAGATGGAAGAACCGCAGCGTGTCACCCAAGTCGTGAAAGTCAAAACGCGCGGACAATTGAGTGACAGGATCACGCCCAAGCCGTTGGATCCACTGCAACGGGCCTGTGGTGCTATCCGGTTCGGTGAGGTTCAACTGGGCAACATCCACCTGCAGGTGCTCGATGCTGGCCACGCCATCTTCCGAAGCGAGGGAGGTGCCATCCAAACGCAGCACTCCGTCGATGAGCCGCACATAGGCATGCAATCCCGCGCGCGTGGCGGCCCGCTCATCTTCGAAGGTCAGTCCTAGCTCGTGCAGTTCCACACGCGCGAGGACCACACTGGTGTCCAGCACTTGGCACGTATCCAAATCCAGCAGTGCGACTTTGGCGATGGCTACGTGGGCCATGTTCGGCCCGCTGATCACCGTGGTCTCGCGTAGAGTGAGTACCCCTTGCTGGTACTCCATGCGGCCACGCACATCGAGAGGCACGGAGTGCACAAGGCCATTGTGCAGGGCAATGAATCCTGACAGCTGGGCCTGTTGAGCCACACTGTCTGCGTCCAGAGGTGTGGTGAAGCTCCAATCGCCGTCAAGTGTGCCTGACAAACCGGTTTGGCCGAACCAAGCCGATGCAGTTCCCACGTTGATGGCGCGCACACGGAGGTTGCCGTCAAGGCGCGGTGACTCGTCGGTGATGTGCAAGGACCCGTTCAGCTGGACATCGCCGTCGAGCAACTGCGCATCGAGTGCGTACTGGTAGTGTCCTGCATTCCAGTCCACATGCGCGCGTCGCACCTGAACTCGTGGATCCCAACTCCACTTGGTGATATCGATACCACGCTGGACCTGCTGGATCTCGGCTACTAGTGGCGCTTGCAAGTCGAACCCGGGACCACGGAAGCGAACATTGGCGGCCTGCACGGAGAGCTGTTGGTTCGCCAGAACCACGTGTCCGTCAGTCAAGGTGGCGTTGCGTCCATCTTCGAAGGCGACTTCCAGTTGGAGTTGGTCCAACTCGATACGCGGGAGCCCCTGCGGCAACTCGGGGAGTGAGGTGGTCTCGCTTTCCTCTCGAGCAGGTAGCTGCTCCGGTAACAACTTCACAGTCGCTTGACGTACGGCCACCGATTGCAGATGCACGCCTTGCGTCCTGTCATAGTCGATGACGACTTCGGCTGTCGCACAGCGTGCTTGCACGCCTGACGACGCATGTTCGATGCCTTCCAAGCGCACACGCAACCAGCCACTCCATTCGGCCTTGGCAATCTGTGTGGCGCCATCGTCAGGTAGCGCGCGTTGTAAGGCTGCATGCAGGATTGCATCGCGGCCGAGATAGAGCACCGCGCATGCGACCACGAAGAGCGCAATGCTCAGTTTCAGTACCCGTGCGGCGAGCCGGCGAGCCTTCATGCGTCGTCGACACCTTCATCGAGCAACTCCACGGTTCCGCAGAGTTCATCGAGCAGAGCCGTCGCGTACGAACCCTTCGGCAAGGTGAAGGACAGCCGCAATCCATTGCCGTCCAATGGTTCCATGTGCACGCCTTCGACCTTGACGATCGCAGCACGCCGCGTGCCCTCCAAGCGTGTAGGCACCAGCGTCTCCAGCGTGGCACCCGACTCTTGCAGTACAGCAAGCTCAAGCTGGTCGGCTTGCCCCTTGGCACGGCGCATGTCCGTGCCCCACATCGGTCCCGTGGGAACAATCTCCAAGCGTTCGCGCCGCGGAGTCTCGGCCGCGACATCGAGCACATCGAAGAGCGCGCCGTTATCGGTCTTCTTGGCGACATCGCCTTCGATCAAGCTGTGCCATCCAAAGAGACTGGCCCGCTTCTCCAGCCAGCGATTGAAGAGGTGTGACTGCCACGCATTCAACCTCAACTGATCCAGCCAACTGCGGGTGCGGCGCCCCAGCAGTCGGGCCCCAGCTTGCGCATTCGTGCCATCGCGGCCAAAGCGTTGAGCCCCATAGGCGTTGATGAGGCCGAGCTGTTGAATCTCCGCAAGCATGCTCCGTGCATCGGCCTCTGCGCCTGCGCGACATCCATCAATCTCGATCACAAAACGATTGCCGCGCAAGTGACCGCGCTTGAGTTTGTTGCCATGGCGCTTGCAGTCCAACACCTGACCACCGACGCGCGCCTCGATGCGCGCACGCACTTCGTCTAGAGGCAGCGTGCGTAGCGGCAAGGAAAACGATTGCACGGCGACGGCGACCTTGTCTTTCATGCCTGCGTAGCCAACGTCGCGTTCGTGCAGGTTGAACTCAGCTGCCAGTTCGCTGACCAACTCGCGTGTGGCGCGCAGACGACGGCGATGGCGCACATGCACATGCTCACCCTCGCCGGAGAGTTCATAGGCCGGAACTTCCTCGACTACAAAACTCTCGGCAGCCGTCTTGATGCGACCGCCAATCGCTGGCACGCAGGTGCGGCGTACCTTCAGCGTTGAGGATGCAGCATCCATGTCCAAACCTCATCCAAGTGTTCCGCCACCAACAGGGTGTGTCCTTCGTCGGGGAGCGCACGGAAGTCAACGTGTAGCCCAGCTGCGCGCCAAGCCTCGGCGGCTGAGCGTAAGGGGGCGTGGGCCACGATGCTGTCGCGTTCTCCTGACAACACTAGGAGAGGTGCAGACGCTTTCGGCGCTGCACTACGCGGACCGCCGGCCAAGCAGGCGACGGCAGCCAGCTTGAGTGAGGGCGTTGCGGCTAACTGTGCTGCGGCTGCGGCACCCATGGAATGGCCAATGACCATGACGCGCTTGAGATCAATCGCATAGCAATACACCAAGGCACGGACGAGTGCGTTGTGATCCTCGGTGCTCCAACCTGCGAAGCCCACTGCAGGCGCGGCCACCAGGACGCCATCGCGTTCGGCCAGGCGGGCCATCTGACCCGCGCCGTAGGCCTCCAGCCAATGATGTTCATCACCGCCGGCACCATGCAACGCGATCACGAGTGGTAACGGCTGATCCTCGCGGGCTGCAGCCGGCGCATGCACACGCACAGGGATGGTGCGTG
>CAIKQM010000575.1 GCA_903829565.1 uncultured Planctomycetota bacterium | reverse complement strand
GTGAACTCGCGCGTTGCTGGCCGTGAATCAGACTACAAGCAGTATGGTTGGGGCCAAACGACGCCGCGCGAGATGGCCGAGATGCTCGTCGCCATTCGCGAACGGCGCGCGGTCTCTCCAGCTGCCGATGAACACCTCGATCGCATGCTCGGCCGTGCGTACTGGGATGGCGAGGCCTTGAGCTCGGTACCCAGCGATGTGCATGTGATCAGCAAGCAGGGCGCAGTCAATGCCTCGCGTTCGGAAGTGCTGCTGGTGTCGGCACCGCATGGTGCGTACGTGCTGTGCGTGATCACGAAGAACCAAGTCGATCAGTCGTGGGACGACAGCAACGCAGGCTTCCGCTTGTTGCGCGCGGCAAGCGCCATCGTGTGGCAACACATGGAGCCCGAGCGACCCTATGCGGCAGCACTCGCCGGGCCGCGTTGGCCATAAGATGACACTCATGGCACAGCACAGCATGGTCACAGCGTTCGCGCCCGCGTCTGTGGGCAATGTCGCCGTGGGCTTTGACTTGCTCGGCCATGTGATTGCCGGAGTCGGCGATCGTGTGACAGCGCGCCCGTGTGCTCGCCCCGGTGTGCACATCACCAGCGTGCGCGGCGTGGAGACGCGCATCCCGCACGAGGTAGAGCGCAACACCGCAGGTGCTGCAGCACGCTCGTTGTTGCTGCGCGCGCAAGCGCCCTTCGGGGTCGAGCTGGAGCTCGACAAAGGCATCGCTTTGGGCTCTGGCATGGGCGGCTCGGCGGCCTCTGCCGTGGCAGCCGTGGTGGCCGTGAATGCCTTGCTGGCACAACCGTTGAGCGCACATGAGTTGTATGTGCACGCACTCGATGGAGAAGAAGCAGCCACCGGAGCGCGCCCAGGCGACAATGTCGGTCCGATGCTGTTGGGTGGCCTAGTGCTGGCCACACGCGAACGACTGGTGCGTATTCCCGTGCCTGAGGGCCTATGGTGCGCGTTGGTGCACCCGCACTGCGTGGTCGAGACGAAGGCCGCGCGCGAGGTGCTGCGCGGTGCCTATGCCTTGAGCGAGTTTGTGGCGCAGAGCGAGCACTTGGCCTTGGTCTTGGCAGGCTGCCACCAGAACGATCGCAGCTTGGTGCGCGCCGGTTTGGCGGATGTGTTGATCGAACCACGCCGTGCTGCTTTGGTGCCGGGATTTGCTGCGGTCAAGGGCGCAGCCTTGGACTGCGGCGCGCTCGGTGCCTCCATTAGCGGCGCAGGCCCGAGCGTGTTCGCTTGGTGCGACGATGAGCTGCAGGCCCAACGCTGTGCGCGCGCCATGCAGACCGCCTTTGCAGGTGCAGGGTTGGGAAGCGATGCCTACACCAGCCCTGTGGCTGCACCTGCCGCGCACGTTGTCGCGTATACTTGACGAAAGTAGCCTGCGCGCTTAGGGTCAAGTCCGTGAACACCACGGCGCGCGCGGGTCTGGTCGTTTGGACAGCTGTGCTGTGCACGGCGCCGTTGTGCGCAATGCAAGCGCCGTTCACACGCATCAACATGACGCCGAGTGGCGCGCAGAGTGCGGGGCAATTGGATGCTCCGTCCATCTCCACGGATGGTCGCTACATCGCGTACTCCAGCACGGCTGCCGATCTAGTGCCCGGCGATACCAATGGCGTGCAGGATGTGTTCGTGCACGACCGTTCCAACGGAGTGACCGAGCGCATCAGCGTGGCCGATCTCAGCGCTGTACAAGGCAACGCACGCTCCTTTCGAGCATCCATCTCTGCTGATGGCCGCTATGTGGCGTTCACGAGTGCCGCCACGAACCTCACTGCTCATACCGACACGAATGGTGTGCTCGACATCTATGTGCGCGACCGTCATGCGGGGCGTACACGTTTGATCAGTGTGGTCGCTGCGGGGCATGCGACTGCTGGAGAGGCAGCGTCTGGCTTGTCACACAACCCCACTCTCTCGGGCGATGGGCAATGGTTGGTGTACTACAGCGAAGCCCATGACCTTTTGGCGCCGGGCGTCGACACCAACGGGTACGACGATGCGTACTTGGTCGAGCTCAGCACGAACACGCATCAACTGCTGAGTGTGTCG
>CAIKQM010000574.1 GCA_903829565.1 uncultured Planctomycetota bacterium | reverse complement strand
GAGGAAGATGTTGAACATGCCCTTCTGCGCGTACTCCGTGCAGATGGCCACGACCTTCTTCGAGTCCTCGATCGACGCCTTGCCCGAGCCGTTGTCGAGCTTGATGTTGGCCTTGATGAATTCGACCGCGCGGTAAGCGCCGGTGGCGACTGCTTGGGTCGACGCACCGGAGAACCAGTAGATCACCGAGCCGCCGAGGATCAGACCCAGGAGGAAGTTCGGGTTCAGCAGCGACATGCTGCTGAGGAACACCTCTTGGCTCGGGGCGGTGCCCTTGAGCGCCATGATCGTCGCGAAGATCATCGTCGTCGCGCCGACCACCGCGGTACCGATCAACACCGGCTTGGCCGTAGCCTTGAAGGTGTTACCGGCGCCGTCGTTCTCCTCGAGGTAGTGCTTGGCCTTCTCGAAGTCGGGCGTGAAGCCGAACTCCTTCTGGATCGAGCCCTTGGCGTCCTTCATCTCTTCGATGAGGGACAACTCGTACACCGACTGCGCGTTGTCCGTCACCGGACCGTACGAGTCGACGGCGATGGTCACCGGGCCCATACCCAAGAAGCCGAAGGCCACCAGACCGAAGGCGAAGATCGCCTCGTACTGCATGATCGACGACAGGCTAGGGGAGAAGTACACGGCCGAACCCATCAGGATGGCGAGGATCACGCCCATCCAGTAGGCGCTGAAGTTACCGGCGGTCAGACCAGCCAGCACGTTCAGGCTCGCGCCGCCTTCCTTCGAGGCTTCCACGCACTCCAGCACGTGGCCGGACTTGGGCGAGGTGAAGACCTTGATCAGCTCGGGGATGATCGCACCGGCGAGCGTGCCGCAGGTGATGATCGTCGAGAGCTTCCACCACAAGGTGGTGTCACCGTTGAGCTCAGGAATCAGCAGGTACGAGGCGGCGTAGGTCACGCCGATCGACACGAACGAGGTCAGCCAAACCAAGAAGGTCAGCGGGGCCTCGAAGTCGAAGTGGCTCGAGTTGCCGTAACGGGCCTTCGAGATGATCTCGTTGATCCAGTACGACACGGCCGAGGCCACAACCATCAGCACGCGCATGACGAAGAGCCACACGATCAGCTGGACTTGGATCACGGGGTTCGCCACGGCCAGCAGGATGAAGCTGATGAGAGCCACACCCGTCACGCCGTAGGTCTCGAAGCCGTCCGCCGTCGGGCCCACCGAGTCACCAGCGTTGTCGCCGGTGCAGTCGGCGATCACGCCGGGGTTACGCGCATCGTCTTCCTTGATGTTGAAGACGATCTTCATCAAGTCGGAGCCGATGTCAGCGATCTTGGTGAAGATGCCGCCCGCGATGCGCAAGGCGGAGGCGCCCAGCGACTCGCCGATGGCGAAGCCGAGGAAGCACTTGTAGGCGATGTCGTTCGGCACGAACAACAACACCATCAGCATCAACAGCAATTCCACGCTGATGAGCAACATGCCGATCGACATGCCTGCCTTGAGCGGGATTTGGTAGACGGGGTAGGGCTTGCCCGCGAGTGCCGCGAAGGCCGTGCGCGAGTTGGCGAAGGTGTTGACGCGGATACCGAAGGCGGCGACGAGCACCGAGCCTGCGATACCGATCAAGCTGAACACCAAGATGATCAGCACCTCGGAGATCGGCTTGCCAAGCACCAGGCCAAAGTAGGCCCAAATGACGGCGCCGATGAACACCTGCAGGATGATGATGAACTTGACCTGCGTGAACAGGTACGTCTTGCAGGTTTCGTAAATCAGCTCCGACACTTCGCGCATGGCGGAGTGCACCGGCAGGTTCTTCAGCTGGCTGAAAGCCACCAGACCAAAGACGATGCCAAGGAGGCAAATCAGGATGCCTCCCATAAGCAAGTCGTGGCCGGTGTAGCCGCCGAGGAAGGAAATGGCCGAGTCGGCCAGGTTGGGCATGGCGAGGTCGAACTCGCTCTTGTGGCCGCCCTCGGAGAGAGAAGCGGTCGTCGCGTTCAGGAACAGGGGGAGCATCGTCTCTTGGTTCTCCGTTGTCCGGTTCGGGGACAGCAGTAGAAACGGAGGTTGTACCGTCCAAGCGGGGGTAGTGCAAAAAGGACGGCCATAAAACCCCGCCGCCCCGTCAGTTCCGTCGGGGAACTGGCGGGGCGGCGGGTGCTGAACGAGCAGCTAGCTAGCGCGGCTAGCTATCACTGCGTCGGGCGCATCAGCTTCAGCTTCATCTTGGTGATCTTGACCTCGCTGCCCTGCGGCACGACGACGCCAAAGGCACCCTTGCGGCTGCGACGCCAGTCGAGGGTCGATTCGCGCGGCTCTTGGTTGGCGTTGTCGCCAAATTCCAGCCGCATGGTCGAGCCCACGAGAGTCGCCTTGCAGGAGTAGGTCTCGCCGGCCTTCCAGTCTTCGGCGCCGGTCTGGACCATGAAGCCCTCGGCCGATTGGATCTGCTTGCCGAGGCGGAAGTAGAACTGGGCCTCGCCCTTGACGACTTGGAACTCGAAATCGAGCTCGAAGTCGCGCCACTTCTCGAGGTCGCCCACCGAGAAGACGCCGTCCTTCTTGCTGCCCGGATCCAAACCGATCGCCTGGAGGCCGCTGGCATCGATGCGGAAGCCCTTGAGGCCGTCCTGACCCCACTTGGCCGGCTCGACCGTCTTGAGCACATCGCGCGCATCCGCACGCGCGAACACATCGGCGGTGAAGGTGGCCACCGCCAGCTTGTCCGAGTCGTCGATGATCGACTGGTACTTGGGCGTGATGTAGGCGATCGCCTCTTGGTTGCGCTTGTTGTAGGCCTCGTCGAGCAGGACGGTGAACTCGTCCTCGGCCTTGGCGAACGCTGCCAGAGCAGCACGCGCCTCGCTCGGGCCCTTGCCCGCGAGGCTCTTCGCTTCGTCAAAGAGGCGATCCGCATAGGCGCGACCGATCTTGACCTTGGCAGCCGACACGCGCGTGTCGAACTCCGCGCCCATGCCAGCTTGCTGCTCGTACTCACCCAAGCGGCGCTTGAGGGCTTGCAGCTCTTCCGGCTTCTTGCTGGAGGCGTTGTTGACATCGTTCTCGATCGCGGCGAGACCAGAAATCAACTCGCGCTGACGCTTGAGGGCATCGAGCGACGATTGGGCGCGGCCCACCATGGCCTGCACGCGTCCGGGCACATCCTTGCCCTCGTACAGGAAGTAGGTGGTCTTCCAACCCACCATGTTGTCGCCGTCCATGTCAGAGCCGAAGGACTCGCGCTTCTCTTCGGCCTTCTTCAGCAGCGCTTGCGCGTCCGACTCCTTGTTCGGATCGAAGGTCAGCATCTCCTTCATGAACTCGGAGACGGTCTTCTCGTAGTACGCGCGCTTGTCGGCTTCGTGCTTCTTCTTCGACTGCACCGTGAAGTACACAGTGCCCGCGATGGCCATCAAAACGCCGGCCACAATCCAGCCGTACGTGAGCCACTTGTCTTGCTTCTTGCGCAGCTCTTCCACTTCGCGCTTCACGTCTGGATTACCAGTGGTGCGCGTAGCAGCCTTGGCCGCGGGAGCAGCAGCCCTGGGAGCAGCAACCTTGGGAGCTGCCGGCTTGGGCGCCGCAGGTTTCGCAGCCGCCGGTTTGGGAGCAGCTGCTGCCGGCGCCGGTGTAGGCGCAGGAGCCGGCGCGGGCGTCTGCTTGGCGGGCGCTTCGCCTGCCTCCGCAGCGCGGCGTTGGGCCAGCAGTTTCTCCTTCATCGACATCGGGCGGTCGCCCGCGTTCGGTTGGTTCTCGCTCATCGTCTGGGGGGAGTCTGGTGTGAGTCCGAGGGACTTTGGGGTCTAGAGGGGGATTGAGTCGAGGCGTTCGACGACGGCCGGATGCCTGCCTTGCGGCGATTGGCTTCCAACACATCGCGGATGGACTGCGGCGCCGCAGCGGGGACGACCGCTCGGCGTTTCTTGCGAAGCGAGGAGAATAGCACGCGCGCTGCCAGCACGGCAAAGGCCAGCAAAGCGATGATCAACAAGGTGTTGTCGGCCAGCGTCGCCTTGTACGAGGTTTCCGCGGCCGAGGGCACCAAGGCAATCGACTTGACCAGAATCCACGGCACGCTGCGCGTCTCGCCGTTCTCGGCCGTGTACGCGACATTGCGGTAGTACACCGCTTCCACATCCACGGCCTGGCGGTGCAAGCTGTCGGCGTTCTCCGGGCGTTCGAGAATGTCGAACATCACGCCGTTGTCGCCTTCGCCATCGGTCAGCAGGCCGCGCCACACATCCTTGTGCTCGAAAATGGGGCCGGGGAGGCGTTCCGCCCACATGCCACCGACCAAGCCGCGCATGCGCACGAATTCCCCGCGCCATGGCTCGGGATCCGTGATCAGGGTGGTGTAGTCCAGCGTGCGTTGCGCACGCTGCGAGACATCTTCGGGCTTGTAGCGCTTGAGGCTATCGAGCAGCTTGAGGTAGCCCGGTGTTTGCACAAACCCTTGGCCGCTTTGGCTGTCGCGCAGCGCGCCTTCAAACAGGTTGGTTTGTGCATCCAAGCGCGCTTGGCGCTCGACCGCGGTCAACGCCGGCCAAGCCGCTTTGGCCAACTCGGCGTCACGCTCGGCTTGCTCTGCTTGGCGCAGGCCGAAGTAGGCGAACAGCAGCAGAGAGAAGAGTGCTACCCCAGCCAAGGCAGCGAAGCGGCCGAACTCTTTGGTCTTCCAAAAAGGTTCGGGTTCGCTGGGCCGCAGGAACGCTCGTTCCAGATGGTCAGGTGTGCGCTTAGGATCCAAATCACTCATCGCTGAGGCATCTTCTAGTACGGAAGGTGCTCTTGGGAACAGGACAGCTTGTCCAAAAACTGCGCCAACCAAAAAACTGCGGGCCGCGGCTGATGAGAGCCACGGCCCGCGTGTAGTTGGTACCTAGGGCAAGCTCACTTACCGGCGCTAGCACCCATGGCGAACTCGATCTTTTCGATCTCGAGCGCCTTGCAGATGTTCACGACGGTGTAGATCGATTGCCACGGCACTTCGAAGGCACCGTCGATGATGACGGGCGTATCCGGCTTGCCTTGCTTGATGAAGTCTTGGTGCGCGCCATCGAGGATGCGCTTGAGCTCTTCGTCGTCCGTTACCTCGCGGTGACCGTACTGGCGACGCACCTTCTGCGTGTCGGCCTCCCAGAACAAGGCCACGCGCATTTCGCGAATTTCGCCCGGGTCCGAGGCACCGCCTACGCCCTTGTCCTTCGGCAACCACGAGGTGAACTTGCCCTCGAGTTGCTTGAACTTGAACGAGCACATGAAGAACACGCACAGACAGAAGATCACGTCGACCATCGGCACGACGTTGATGTTCACTGGGTTGTCTTCTGCTTCTCCGCCGCCTGCCATGATGAATGCTCTCTAAAAGGTTGGTTTGTAGGTTTGCGTAGGGCTCAGGTGCGTCGGCTTCAGGGCGCGGCAGAGGGCTTCGCGCCCGCGACCTCGACCTTGTACATGCCCACGCCGCCACCGATTTCGATGACGCGCTGGATCTCCCCGTAGGGAGCCTTACCGTCGGCCCGGATCAGCAACTTCTTGGCCGAAAGCTTCTTGCCAGCACCCGGAGTGTCCGAGTCTTCCAAGAACTCATCGGCGTCGATTTGGAGTTGCGTCTTGAGCGTTTCCGCCGTGTGGGTGATGCCGCGCACGGACCAGATCCAGTGGCCCTTTTCACGGCAACCATTCTCGGCCGAGTCGTTGATCTTGCAGTCCAGGTTCGGATCGTGGTGCACGTTGACCGTGGTCGTCGGCACTTCCTCGTTCTCCTTCTGCTCCTTGATCTGGTCGGCTAGCGGCAGAACCATGTCCACCGACTCGCGCTGTGCCATGTCGGCACCCAGCATGAAGAAGAGCAACAGAAGGAACATGATGTCGATCATCGGCACCACGTTCGGGGAAATGTCTTCCTTCAGCTTCGGTTGTTCCTTGCTCACGGTCTACTCCTCAGGACGCTATAGGCTCTCAGACTCGACACGCACAGGGGAGGGCGAGCGGTGCGCGTTGGAGTTCACGCGGAACTCCAACGCGCGGTGCTTAGCCCAGAAAACTCGATTCAACTCAGTTCAGTCGTCAGGGTGCGGTCATCAGTGCTGACGACCGCCACCTTCTGCTGTAGCGAAGGGCGCGATGATGCGCGCGGCTTGCAGGTTGATTTCGAGCGCGATCTTGGTGACGAGGTTCTTGTAGAAGAAGAACGCCGTCAACCAGACGATACCGATGAACAGACCCATGGTCGTGTTCACGAGCGACTCGTACACGCCCGAGGCCAAGTCCTTCGGGGTCGGGGCCTTCAAGCCTTCGATGACCTGGAAGGACGCGATCATGCCCGTCACGGTGCCCAGCAGACCGAGCAATGGTCCGATGTTGCCGATGAGGGAGAGGTACGACACCTTGGTCGTGACCTTGAATTGCTCTTGCGTGGCGGCCTGCTCCATCGAGTTGACCATCTCGCCGAAGCCAGCGTGACGCATGCGCAACGCGGCGCCGACCAGGTTCGAGAGGTAGCCTTGCTCCGTCTCGCACATTTCCAGAGCGGCATCGTACTCGCCGTTTTGGATGTAGGCCTCGAGGTCGCTGGCCACTTGGGCCGGCGCCATCTTCTCCTTGCGCACGTTGACGAAGTGCTCGATCAAGAGCGCCGTGCCGGTCATGGAGGTGATGACCATCATGTAGCCGACGGGGCCCGTCGTCTGGAACAGTTCGAGCCACGACTTCTTCGGGGCGCCGTCAGACGCCAGCGCGAGGCCGGACAACATCACCACGGCCGCAAAGGCCGTCATCAGGAACTTCTTTTGGGTCGCGTTCATCGGGAGAGTCTTCTCTGGGTTTCTGGGGGGGATTGAGCCGGCTGGATCCCGGCTCTTGTAGTTCTAAGCAGTCTGCACAGCTGTCTCGCGCGGGCTCACAGGCCCTGCAAGAAAGCCGAGTTCGGGTAACGCTGGCGCAGCATAGCGACATGCTGGTCGGCGCGATCTTTGTTGGCGCGCTTGCCTTCGGCCTTGCTGTCGATTTGCGACAGGAAGCGGAAGCACTGCGCGGCACCAGCGATGGCGCGTTCGTGTTCGAGGGTCGAATCACCGGGCAGCGGGGGATATTGCACCACACCGCGCAAGTAGCAGTAGAGCGCGTCGGTGATCTTCTCCGCGTCGCCCTTGCCCTTCTTGCCGTCTTCGAGCATCAGGTCGCCCAAGCCGTTCCACGCGCCGGCGAGCACGCCGTTCGTGGCGTCTTCGCGCACCAACGAGCGGAAGATGCCTTCGGCCTTGGTCTTGTCGCCCGTTGCCGCGGTGCAGCGTGCTTCGCCGAGCTTGCCCAGTTGCACGATGCGCGCATCGAGCCCCGAGGCAGACGAGGCCACACCGTAGGCAGCGCGTGCCTTGGCGTAGTCCTTTTGCTCTTCGAACACGCGGCCCTTGAGCACTTGCACGGCCTTGTCAAAGCTCGCATCGACGCCCGCGGCGGACGCATCGCTGCCGAGCTTGTCGAGCGACTTGGCGGCATTGGCGAGGTCCTTCTTGGCGGCGTAGATGCTGACCATCGTTTCACCGATGTCCATCAACCAGCGCGACTTGCCGTAGTCCTTGGTCAGGGCTTCAAAGCTCGCCAAGGCAGCGTCAAATTTGCCTGACATGGCCTGCGCCTTGCCGCTGTAGTACAGCGCGTTCTGGCGCAGCACGCCCTTCTTGCCGTCCTTGGCAACTTCGGCGAAGGCGGCGATGGCGTCATCGAAGCGGTTCTGGTCGAACAGCTCCTTGGCGGCCATGTACTCTTCTGCACCTTCGTAGGTGATGCCGTTGGCGGCAATGTCCTTCCAAAGGATGAGCTTGTCATCGCCCTTCGAAGGGTCGAAGGTCACGCCGCCGAACTCTTCGGCCTTGACCTTGCCGGTCTCCGTCTTGCCGTCCTTGAGCGTGATGGTGTCGGCCAGCGCCGAGTTGG
>CAIKQM010000573.1 GCA_903829565.1 uncultured Planctomycetota bacterium | reverse complement strand
GAGCTGACGATCGAGGTCGGTGGTCGCGCAGCGGGCCGCTTGCAGTACACGCCCAGCACGCGGGCTCTAGCGCGCGATCTGAGCACCGCGCGCGGTGCTGCGTTGTGGTTTGGCTTGCTGTGTGTGGTGGCGGGCGCGTTGGCCTATCGCTACTTGCAGCGACGTGTGGCGCAGCCTCTGCACGAGCTGGCCACGGGCACGGCAGCGGTGGCCACAGGGGCGGATGCCCTGCCTTTGGTGATCGAAGGTCCGCTCGAAGTGCGCCAAGCAGCCGAAGCAGCCGAGCGCTTGGCGCGTCAATTGCACGAGCGAGTCGAGTCGCTCTCGCGCGCTCGCGCCGATCTGGAAGCGGTACTGGCGTCGATGGCCGAGGGGGTCATCGCCGTCGACAAGCAAGAGCGCATCGTGCTGATGAACAGCGCAGCGGCCAGCATGTTGTCGTTGCAGGAACCGCTGGCGGCCAGCACACCGCTGTGGACGCGCGTGCGGCATGCCGAGCTGGAAAAGCGCTTGCGCCAAGTCTTGGCAGGCCATGGCGCGTGGAATGGTGATGCTGCCGCGCCCCGAGCCGATGGGCGCGTGTTGGGGCTGTCGATCGCGCCCGTTGAAGATGGCGCTACGCGCGCTTGCGTGGGTGCTGTGGTGCTGTTGTCGGATGTGACGGCCGTGCGGCGTCTGGAACAAGTGCGCATCGACTTCGTGGCCAACGTGAGCCATGAACTGCGTACGCCGCTCGCCGCGATCATGGGTGCGCTCGAGACCTTGTCCGAACCGGACAGCGACGCCACCACCACCGAGCGTTTCTTGGAGCTCGCCAACCGCAATGCGGTGCGTTTGCAGGCGATCGTCAATGACCTGCTCGACCTGTCCAAAATCGAGGCCGAAGGTGACCGCATGTCGGTTGAGCCGCTGCGCGCGGATCTGCCTCTGCGCACGGCGGCGGGCGCACTCAGCGGTGCGGCCGAAGCCAAGGGCGTGAAGATGGAGCTGCCGCCGCCGCTCACACCCGAAGTACAGGTGGTGGGCCATGCCCAGCGCCTGGAACAGGTGTTCACCAATCTGCTGGAAAACGCCATCAAGTACACCCCTGCCGGCGGCCATGTCACCGTGCGGGTGCACACCCAAGCGCGCGAAGTGCGCTATGAGGTCCACGACTCGGGCATCGGGATTCCGGCCGCGTCGCTGCCGCGTGTTTTCGAGCGTTTTTACCGCGTCGACCGTTCGCGGGCGCGCGATATGGGCGGGACGGGCCTCGGGCTTTCGATCGTCAAACACGTGGTCAAAGCCCACGGCGGTAGCGTTTCTGCGACCAGCGAAGAAGGACGGGGCTCCTGCTTCAGCGTGTCACTGCCTAGACTCTGGAAAGCCTGATCCGGCCGCACGCTGCGGCGAAAGCCACTTACACTGGGTCACGACCACCATGTCCAAGCAGATCGAAGAAGACCTAGACGACATCACCAAGAAGATCCTTCACATCGGAGGGATGGTGGAGTCGGCTATCGACCGCGCTCTCATTTCGTTGTTGGATCGCGACCGCGAGACGGCGGTCGAGGTCATTCGCGGTGATGATGTCGTCGACAACCTCGAGAATGAAGTCGAGGAGAAGTGTCTAGCCGTTTTGTCACTGCGCGCACCGGTGGCGCGTGACCTGCGCTACATCTGCGGCATGATGAAGATCAACTCGGACCTTGAGCGCATGGGTGACTTGGCGGTGAACATCGCCGAGCGCGCCGAGGTGCTGGCCGAGGTGCCGCCGTTGCCGTTCCGCCCGGACGTGTCGCGCATGGCCGGCGTCGTCAAGCGCATGGTGCGCGAAGGTTTGGATGCGCTCATCCGGCGCGATGCGGACTTGGCCTTGAAGGTGTGGAAGACGGATGCGGAGACAAACCGGCTCTACCGCGAGTTGATTGGTGAGGCCATTGGCTTCATGCGCACGCATCCGGATCGCATCGGAGATGTCATGCATCTCGTCAGCGCGCTGCGCAACTTGGAGCGCATTGCCGACCACGCCACCAACATCGCCGAGGATGTCATCTTTGTGGTGAACGGCCGCATCGTGCGCCACCACATGATCGAGTTCAGCGAGAAGATGGGCGCCTTCGCCGACCCGAAGAACTAAGTCTTAGGCAGCATTTAGCGGCCGTCGCGCGCTACAGGGCGTGCGGGTCCCAGTTCGTTGCGCAACTCCAGCAGCCAGCTGCGCAAGAGCTCGGCGTCGTGTACCCCCTCGATAGGCCAGCCAAGCAGTTGTCTGGCCTCCACGACTAAGGGCCAGGAGGTGGTGAACTCGCCACGCAGCCAGTGACGCTGCGCGTCCACAGACAAGGTCTGAGCCAATGCTCGTTGCTGCTTTGGTTCCGGAGCACGCGCCAGCGCTTGTCGCGCGACGACACAGGCTCGATCCAAGAGTGCATCGCCCGCCGGAGTCGGCACGCGGCCCTCTTGCGTGACCAAGCGAGCACTGCCTCTGGGCTCGTCATCCCCAAGCACAATCTGCTCCATCACGCGGACTTCGCCCTCGCGCCCATCGTCGCGCAAGCCTTCACGCAACAGAGCATCCGCCACCATCGACAGCACGCGCGCGGCTGCGGCGGAGTC
>CAIKQM010000572.1 GCA_903829565.1 uncultured Planctomycetota bacterium | reverse complement strand
TGCCGTTCACTCGGCGCGTTTGCTGAACTCGGGCGGCCAGACCCACGAGGACTGCATGCGACGGTCGTAGGCGCGTCCCAAGCGGCGTGTGTCTGTGGCGCTCGTGTCCTGGTCCGTGAGCTTCTTTTGCACGCCCAAGTCAGCGAAGGCTGGTGCAGTGCGCGGCGCGCGCTCCAGCAGCTTGACCACGCGCAGCACTCCGCGCGCACCGACAATGGGGCTGCTGACTTCGTCGGGCTGTGCGCGCGCAAGGAACTCGCCCAAGGCCGGCTCGATGCGCACCAAGCGCGAGGTTTCGTACTCGCCCATCCCGCGGTTGTCGGGCTGTGTGCTGTGTTCGGAGACGAGCTGGTCGAAGGACGTGCCTGCAGCGTGCTGCTGACGCAGAGACTCCGCGAGGGCGCGCGCGGGCTCCAAACCGCCGAGCTTGGCGGGGTCAAGCACGATCTGCTGGATGCGCACGCGCTCGGGGGTGCCGCCCAGGGCCATCAAGCTCTCGTCTTTGGCCAGCGCTTCGCGGTGCAGGAACTGCAGGCGTCCGGGGCGCACATAGCGATCGACCACGACGCGCTGGCCGGTGCCGGGGCCTTTGCCGGTGATCGAGTCTTCCCACAGTTCGCCCAACATCTGGCTGCGCAGCAGGACCTTCAGCTCGGCGGTGGTGAGGTCGCGTGATTCCAGGAACTTGGACATGCCCACCCAGCCGTTTTGACGGGCCTGGATGCGGTCCATGTTGTCGCGCACGCGCCTTTCGACCACATCCTCGGCGATGCCCATGTCCTCGCCGCCTTGGGTGCGTAAAAGCGTTTTGACGCGTTCGCGCACCAGCTCGCCTTCGACTGCGCGTTGCTGGGCCTCGTTGGCGTCCGGATTCTCGCACCGCCAACGCACCAGATCGCGTGTCAAGCTGCGCATCGTCAACACATCTTGGTTGACAGACAGCGCTACGCCGTCAAACGGTGTCCAGCGTACTTGACGCGCGGCAGCCTGCGGCGCGCCTTGCGCCTGCGTGGCCAGCACAGCAAGTACGAGCGAGAGGATCATGTGCGCGCGATCTTGGCTTCGCGCGGGGCTTCGCGCAAGAGCGACTCAAACCACGCCAGTGACTTGACCGGCGCAGAGACCCGTTCCGGCACAGCCAGGTGCGCCAAGCCCGTCTTGACATGCCGGAACTCGACACCGCGCAGGTTGAGGCCTTGCTCCAGCAGCACGCGGTCGCGGTACTCAAGCACATAGACATCCTGGCGCCGCAGCAGCCGCCGCACGCCAATGGTCTCCAAGCGCGCGGCCAGTTCAAAGCTGTGCACGAGGGCCTTGGCTTCCTCCGGAACGCGGCCAAAGCGGTCCGCCAACATGGCGAGCGCTTGCTGCGCATCTTCGTGGCTGCGTACGGTGGACAGTTGCCGCAGAATGTCGAGGCGTACCTTCGGGTCGGGGATCCACGCATCCGGCAAGAAGGAGCGCAAGCCCAGCTCGAGTTCGCAGCCTTGCGACTCTTGTTCGGCCACCAACTCTTCGGCTTCGATCTCGCCGCCGGCTTGCAGGCGTTCGACAGTTTGTTTCAGCAAGCGGCAGTACATGTCGTAGCCGATGGCCGCGATGTGGCCGGATTGCTGCGGGCCGAG
>CAIKQM010000571.1 GCA_903829565.1 uncultured Planctomycetota bacterium | reverse complement strand
TGCACGCTGATGCCGCGCTTGTAGCGATCGCGCCAATCATGGAAGCGCAAGCCGCCTTCGGTGCGGTACAGATCGAACACGATCGCCCAGCCGATAAAGTGCACCAGCACATTCTCGCGCGTGTCGGTGCCGTCCTCGGCACGCACCTTCAACAGCTTCGCGAGTTCGTCATCCAGCAAGCGTTCATTGCGTAGCTCGTGCACCGGCCAGCAGGCATAGCCATCGACGATCCACTCTCCGTTGTCGAGGATGCCATCACCCACGACACACGCGACCCCTTCTTCGAACCACAACGGCAAGTTGGGATCGAGCTCAGAACAGCGCGCATGCACCAGCTCATGCGCCGCCGTCCCCGGGTCGGGCGTGCCGGCATAGACACCCGAAGGCGGTGTGAACAACCCATCGCCGCGCGCATGCCAGGCGCGCACGCGCGTCGCCCCGATGCCGGGCACCATCTGCACCGCATCCGTGCCGAGCGGAGTGGGGGTGCCGTCCTTTAGCGCATGCACGCGCACCGACGACTCAAAGGGGCCCAACAGCTCCTCGACGGCCTCGTAGGCCGGCGCATAGGCCGCGTTCCACACCTGCGGGTCGGCGTGGGTGTCCTCGTGCGCATAGAGGGTCCAGCCGTCAAAGCGCTCGACCGGCTGCCAAGTCGAGCAGGCGGTCAGGGCCAAGCCGAGCAGGAACACACTCCACGGGCGCATAGTCAGAGGCTACACCGGAACTCTGGTCCTCGCACAGGCTAGAATCCGGACATGGCATCCTTCCGAGTCGAACTCGACGCACCCAACCACATCGTCCTCGTCATGATCACGGAGGACGATGGCAGTGAACACGACTACCAGTTCGACTTCGACCCGCGTTCGGGTCGTTA
This sequence comes from uncultured Planctomycetota bacterium, assembly GCA_903829565.1. Lineage (GTDB taxonomy): Bacteria > Planctomycetota > UBA1135 > UBA1135 > SXXH01. The sequence continues at coordinate 2,674 of CAIKQM010000571.1, read as the reverse complement.
CGAGTTCAGCGAGCGTGACTTGTTGGAACGGGACTTTGGCGTCGATTGGGTCGAAGACATGGACAGCCAAGTCCGCGCCACGATCGCCAAGGCCTTAGGTAAGTAAGCGTCCATGCGCGTCTTCGTGCTTGTGCTCGACTCCTTAGGTGTGGGCGAGCTACCGGATGCGGCTGCCTTTGGTGATGCGGGAGCGCACACCTTGGATCACTTGGTGGCGGCGGCGGGCGGTTTGCAGGCACCGCACCTGATCGAGCTCGGTCTCGGCTGTGTGCCGGGCGTGACGTCGTTGCCGCGGCCGGCTGCTGCGCTCGGCGCCTTTGGTCGCGCGCGCGAGGCCTCGCCGGGCAAGGACACGTCGACAGGGCACTGGGAGATGATGGGCTGTCCGTTGGCGCAAGCCTTCCCTGTCTACGAAGGCGGCTTTCCGCAAGCGATCGTCGATGAGTTCGTGCGCCGCACAGGTGTGTCAGGTGTACTTGGCAACACCGCTGCTTCGGGCACAGAGATCATTGCGCGCTTGGGCGTCGAACACATCCACAGCGGCAAGCCCATCGTCTATACCTCTGCCGACAGCGTGTTCCAGATCGCTGCACACGAGACGCACTTCGGGCTCGAGCGTTTGTATGAGTGCTGCCGCATCGCACGCGAGATCTTGGACCCGTTGGGCGTAGGCCGCGTGATCGCGCGTCCGTTCGTGGGTGAACCAGGAGCATTCACGCGCACTTACAATCGCCGCGATTGGTCGATGCTGCCGCCGCACGACACCACGTTGGTGCGTTTGCAGCGTCATGGTGTGCGTGTCGTGGGCGTAGGCAAGATCGAGGACATCTTTGCGGGTGTGGGCATTGATGAAAGCCTGCACACCGAAGGCAATCGCGACGGCATGCGCGTGACTCTCGAGGTCGCGCAACGCTTGGAGCGCGGCTTCGTGTTCGTCAATCTCGTGGACTTTGACATGCTCTACGGTCATCGCCGCGATGCCCGCGGCTATCGCAAGGCCTTGGAAGAGTTCGATGCCGATTGGGTGCAGTTCCAGAAGGCCTTGCGCCCGGACGACCTGGTGATCCTGACGGCGGATCACGGCAACGATCCGACGAAGATGGAGACCACGGACCACACGCGCGAGTACATCCCGATTGTGGTGGCCGGTGCGCGCGTGAAGGGTGGCACGAACCTGGGCACGCGCGCAACATTCGCCGACATCGGCGCCACGGTCGAAGACGCCTTCGGGCTGCCTTCGGCGCCGCATGGACGCTCGTTCCTCGCCGAAGCGCTTGGTCAAGGCGCCTTGACACACACCTGATGCAGCTGCGCGACCTCACAACCAAGAAACGCGACGGCCGGCCGCTCTCTGACGACGAGATTCGCTGGTTCATCTCCGCCTACACGCGTGGTGACCTGCTCGACTATCACGCGGCCGGGCTGCTGGGCACGATCTTCGTGCGCGGCCTCGACGAGCGTGAACTGGGCACATGGACGCGGGCGATGCTCGAGTCCGGTTCGCGCCTTGACCTCTCGCATGTACAGCAGCCCAAGGTCGACAAGCACTCGACGGGCGGCGTGGGCGACAAGGTGTCGTTGGCGTTGGCCCCGGCCCTGGCGGCCTGCGGCATGGCTGTGCCGATGATCTCGGGACGCGGCCTCGGACACACCGGGGGCACACTCGACAAGCTTGAGGCCATCCCCGGCTTCGTCACGCGCCTGTCGGAAGACGAGATCGTGCGCGTGCTCGATGAGTGCGGCCTAGTGTTCGCCGGGCAGACCGAGCGCCTCGTGCCCGCAGACAAGAAGCTCTACGCGTTGCGCGATGCGACCGGTCTGGTCGAAGCTGTGCCGCTGATCGCCTCGTCGATCATGAGCAAGAAGCTCGCCGAGGACCTCGACGTGCTCTTCCTTGACGTCAAGTATGGCAGCGGCTCGTTCATGCCCGATCCCGTCGATGGCGAGCGTTTGGCGCGCACGATGCTCGGCATCGCGCGCTCGTGCGGGCTCAAGTGCAGCGTCGCCCTGACCGCCATGGATAGGCCGCTGGGCCGCGCGGTTGGCCACGCGCTCGAGGTTGCCGAGATTGGTGAATGCCTCGCGGGAGGCGGGCCGGCCGACCTGCGCGAGCTAGTGGTTGCGCAGGGAGGCGAGGTGCTGCACCTCGCCGGAGCGGCGAGCTCGCACGAGGAGGGTCGCCAGCGCATTGCGGCTGTGCTGGACAACGGCCACGCGCGCACCCTGTTCGAAGTCGTGATCAAAGCGCAGGGTGGTGATCCGCGCGTCGTGGCGCGCCCGGCACTCCTGCCGCAGGCGCCGGCAGTCGAGCCGTTCGTGGCCGATCGCGACGGCTTCCTCTCCTTCCACAGCGTGCGCGAGGTTGGGCTGGCGGTGGCCGCGTTAGGGGGCGGACGCCTGCGGATCGACGACCAGATCGATCCGGCTGTGGGCCTCGTGTGGCGCCGCGCGGCTGGCGAGGCGGTGCGTGCTGGCGAGACCCTGTGCGAGATCCATCATCGCTCCGGCCACGGGCTGGCACGCTGTCAATCTCATTTGACGAACGCCGTCGAGGTTCTGCCAGCCGCTGCGCCAGGTCGGTTGATCCTCGACTGGCTGCGCTGAGCCGTGAACCGTGTTCGCGCATTGACGCGCGGCCCGCGATGGAGGACAAAGGTGGCCCGCAGCGTAAGCC
>CAIKQM010000570.1 GCA_903829565.1 uncultured Planctomycetota bacterium | reverse complement strand
GAACTGCCGCGCGATTTCTTGGCGTGGATTGAGAGCGATCCGCTGCTGGCCAAGTCGGTCTACGCTTGTCGCAAGGACGCACTGCCGGTCTTGCTCAATTTGCGCGCGCTGGAGTTGGATCTGGGTACCAAGGTTGTGCGCCGCGAGTACACCCAGCTTGCTCTCGCCTTCGCACTGCAAGACTCGTACGCCGGCCGATCTACCGAGGCAGGGGGTTGGAACGATGCCGACAAGACCATCGCGCCTTACTTGGCCGATGTGGCGCCGCGCAAGCCGTTGGTGTTGACCATTCCTACCGACGCGCGTCAGCCGGTCGACACCAAGGACAAGCGCCGCACTCTGGATCGTGATGACCACATCATCAACTTCTTGGAGGATCACGCGCCGATCGAGGTCGAGCGTCCTGTGCAAGAGTTGCCACCCCTGGAGTACGACGACCGCGGCGTTGCCAAGCCGCGCGGTGCGGCGAAGAAGACGGTGGTGAGGGAGTCGCGCGGCCTGGTCGCCGCCGATGTGATCGCTTCGGCCGCGTTGCAGAGTGAGTTCAACGCCTACATGGCGGCCAAAGGTCATCCCGAGGTGCGCATCGAGTGCGGTGATCGCATGGTGCATTGGATGTCCAAGCAAGCGATCGAGGACAAGGACCTGCGGCAACGCATCGCCGCGGCTCATGAGCTGTTCCGCGCCGCGTACAAGGCCAAAGGCCGTCTGCCTGCCGAGCGGGATGCGGCACCGAGCGCTGCCGAGTCAATGGCGTGGTTCGTGCGCAATGATCGCGCTGCGGTGACAGAAGCCGAGCGCACGGGCCGCAAGCGCGAGCGCTTTCCCCTGACAGCTCCGTGGCCGTTGCTGCTGATGCTTGTGGCGGATGACCAACCGCTGCGCGAGCGCGAGGAGATCTGGCTCAAGTTGCGCGATCAAGGCGAGCTTCGCACCTATGGCGAGTACATCGACGGCATCGCACAGCAGTTCGACATGCAATCCGCTCGTCGCTTGGCACCGTTTGCCTATGACTACGGCTCGATTCAGATGATGTGGAAGGATGGCGGTGTTTGCGGGACGATGGGCAACATCGGCGCACGCACTTGGCGCATCGCCGGGAGTCCGGCCGCGACGGCTGGCCAACCCGGCCACTGTGCCCTCGTCGTGATGACGCACGACCCCAAGACAGGCTTGTACGCGTGCCAAGGTGAGCAATACGCCACAGGTGGTGATGAGGTCACCACCGTGCATGCGGGTTGGAACTACGATGATGTAGGCGGCCGTCGACCGATGGTGTACCACCAGTCGATTGCATGGGCTGTGAACCATGATCTGCCCGCGCTAGTGGATGCTTTGGTCCTGCGTCGGATGTGGGATGCGCACACACCGGAGGTGCGCGCCAAGGAAGCTCCGCAGTGGATGCGCGAAGCGGTGACCTTGAATCCGTACGCCTTGGTGTTGATGGAGGGGCTGATCAAGGATGCGGCGGATGCGCGGACTTTGATTGAGGTGTACGACGCTTTCGCGGAGGGCTTGGAGCGTGCGCAGTTGCTGGAAGCGCAGCCGCTGTATGTATGTGTCAACGGTGCGTGACATGGTGCATGCGCGCATCTTTGCCTTGCCCACGCCTGCTACCGAGGAAGAGCGCGTTTTGCTGCTGCAGGCGCTTGAGCGTCAGGGTTGTACCCACGCGCAGTTGCTGGCCCGCTGCTGGAAGGAAGCAGGTGGTGACGAAGGCTTCACGGCGCACTGCCGTTCGGCTGTAGAGGCGTACCTTGCGTCGCCCGCCCGCCATCAGTCCAAGCGCGAAGCTGAGCGCTTCTTGTCGCGCCTCAAGGCGTGGGAAAAGACTGCTGGCGGCGGCACACGCAAGCGCGCGTGGGCCAATGCGCTGTTGGAGCTCTTTGCCGGTCAAGAATCCTTGACGATCAAGGGCAAGGTGAGCGCCGACCCGTGTGTCGAGTACCTATCCAAGTTGGCCGGTCGCTGAAAGCAGGAGTGTATACCCCATGACCGACATCGAACTAGATCCCGAGCGGGCCGCCCAGTTGCTGCAGCGTTGGCAGGAACACAACGACCTCGATGCGCTGGATGAGCTGTTGCGTGTCGAAGTCACAGTGATTGCGGCGCGTTTGCGCGCCAAGGGGCGCAACATGCTGCGCCCTTCGGTCAGCGCCAGCGATCTGGCCCAAGAAGCTGTCTTTCGCCTGTTGCGCCTAGATGAAGCACCCGAGTTCAGCGAACCTGGCCAGTTGCGTGCGTACTTGTGGACTGCTGCTTGGCGCTTGCTTCTGAATCGTGGCCAGGCGCGCGGGCGCAGCATGGTCGCCCTTTCGCACGCTCAATCGCAGGACATGGCGTTCGCCCTACCCGGAGGCGGTGGTGTGTCGCAAGCGGAACGCAATGAACAGGCCGCGGCTTTGAGCGTGTTGCTCAATCTGATGCGCGATGAAGATCGCGAAGCCTTGGAGTCCATCTACTTCCGCCACGAGACGGTAGAAGCGTATGCCGAGCGTCATGGAATCGCGCGCACCGCAGCCGACATGCGTTTGTCGCGTGCGCGGCGGCGACTGGCCGAGAAGATGATCGACTGGGCGGACGTCGTTCAGTGAGTGGACGAGGTTGTGCTCGTCCGAGGTAGAGCTTCGATCTGCTTGAGGATCTGCGTGGCAGATGGACGGTCAGACAAGTCCTTGGCCACATGGGACCACCGAATCAGGCCTTCTTTGTCGAGCAACAGCACCGACGGCACCGCGATGTTGTCGACGATGCCTAGCGCCTCGACGAGCTTCATGTCGCTGTCATACGCCAAGGTGTAGGGCGGCCGTTCGCCCTTGCCGAAGGTGCGTTCATAGGCCTCCATGAAGGCGTCAAGTCCGCTGGACGGACCAGGGAAAACGACTAACACGTCCGTATCGAGTGCCGCCAAGCGTGCCGCTTCCTTGGCGAGAGCTTTGGTCTGTGCCGTGCAGTACACGCACACTTGGCCGCCAAAGCCGCGCAGCACAACCACGAGCGTGTGTTTGCGCCCCACGTTTGCGTCGAGATCCACGCGCCCTTGTTGCGGCGTGACAAAGGTGCGCACAGGCAAGCGCTTGCCAAGGTGGTCACCGGGTGTGGCTACCTCGGCAGGTCGTTGCAGTTCGACCCTGCGGCCGACCGGCATCTCGTACCCTTCCATGCCCAACAGGTTCGCTTCCGTGCCCGAGCCATAGATCTTGACCAGCTCGGGCAGGGCATGTTCTTCAAACTCTGTCCAAGGTTGTGCGCGCGCAGGCAGTACGGGCACCTCTGCGGCGGTTGCTGTCAGTGCCTCCGCAACAGGCGCTGCAGCCGGCGTCGTCGATGGCGCCAGAGGCGCAGGTTGCAGGGGTGAGGAGAGCTCGGCAAGCCAACGCTCGACATCGCTACAGGAGGGTTGCGCGCATGGTGTTGCGCTCCACACACCCGACCAAGGCAGTCGCGGACGCGCCGTGGCGTAGGTGTCCACGCGTGCGCCGCCGTCCCAGCGCCATTGACCCTGCAAGCAGCCTTGCTGCACAGGGCCTTGCGCCAGCAGCGTGCCATCGGCGCGCAGCACACGCGCCACACCGTGCGCTGTATCGTCGACGAAGTTGCAGGCCAACCACAGTTCGCCCTGCGCGTGGACACCGACCCACAAGCCTTGTTTGCGGCCTGCGTGCAGCATGCCCATGCGGCGTGGTGCTGCGTCTGCAGCCGCCGCGGGATCACGCTCCTCAATGATTGTGCGGCTGTCAGGCAGGGGATAGGTCACGCTGCTGCGCGCGCCAGATGCGTCGCCCACAAGCCATGTACCCACCATCGCGCCTGCATCGTAGTGTCCAGTCGCCTTGACAGCGCCTGTTGCGTCGTGAATCGTCCAGCGCAAGGCCATACGCCCCCGGTCAAACCATCCTCGCCGCTCCAGCACCCCACCCGGTGCGTAGAACGACCACAAACCGGCCTCGAAGCCACGCTCGTAATGCCCTTGGGCACGCAACGAGCCATCTGGATGCCACAGCGTCCAAAGTCCTTCGCGTGCTTCCTGTTCGAACGAGCCGCGCATCTCGATGGCGCCGTTCGGATACCACCACGTCCACTCGCCGTCTTGCACGTCCCGCACGTATGAGCCTGCCGACTGCTGGGTGCCATCGGCGTGGTAATGCACCCACGGTCCTTGGCGAAGGCCGCCTACCAGCTGACCGGTGCGCTCGAGTTGGCCGGACTCGTTGCGGCGCTCGATGTGCTGTGCGCACGCAGCAGCCAAGACCGCACACACCACAGCCGTGCTCAGGGCCGACCATCCACTTTGTTGTGCACGCATCACAGCTCCTCCACTTGCGCATCCGTGCAGCGCACGTTGCCGCTCTCTACCCATACATAGATCCGCACCGGATGCCCCGTGCCAGTGAGCTCGCTCGGGAAGCGCAAGTGCTGCTGCACGCCATTGGCTGTCGTCCATTCAGCTTGGGTGGCGGCCTCTTCCCAACGTAGTGCACACGCAAGCGGTCCCGTGTGATGTTCCGAGGTGTTCAGTCGCACGTGCTGCTTGCCACGCGACCAAACACCGCTATCGGTGCGTTGCAGATCGCAAAGCTCCACAGCGTAGGCACCATCTGCTGCGACGACAGCCAGTGCGGTGACGCGTCCATCGGCGTACTCCACAGCCAAGCCTGCTGCCACCGTAGGCCGATCGGCCTGTGTTTGTGCGTTGTACACAGGCAAGAGCTCGAGTGTCCCGCGCGCGCAGACTGCACCTGCCGGCAAGTTGTGGCCTTTCAGAGCCAAGCCGTCCATGCAGACGCCGATGATGCCGCTGCTGTCTTCGTCATCACCAAAGGTGCCAGGTCCTTGCGTGCTCTCCCAGCCCACGAGGCGCTGGCCGAAGTCCAAATCTGCCGCCCCAAAGAGCGGGGTTGTCAAGCGGGCTGGACGCGCAAGCAGCGGGCCCATGTCTGCCGGTTGCGGACTCTGGGTGTACCACACACCAGCGGCAAGCACGGAACCGAGGACGCCCGCCACGAGCAGGGCTTTAGGCCAAGCGCGTGCAGATGCGTGCGTTGGCGTTGTGTGTGCAGGGCTGCTGTCGAGCTTGCTCAGCCAGGCGTTCAACTCACTTGCGTAGGCTTGCGCGCTCTCCGGCCGCGCGTCGCGGTCTTTGGACAGCGCGCGCAACACGATGGCTTGCAGCTGTGCATCCACGTCCGGATTGCACTCGCGAGGAGCTTGGGGAGTCGCAGTCAGGATGCGCTGGAACAGCTGCAGAGTGGTGGCGCCTTCGAAGGGCACCTTGCCGGTCAAGCACTCATACAGCGTCGCGCTCAGCGAGTACACATCGCTGCGCGCGTCCAGCTCGAGCGCACCCGCGTTGACTTGTTCAGGTGAGGCATACGCCGGAGTGCCGCGGAACAGGCCTGTCACAGAGACCGCCGCGGTGCCTTCCGCTTGTGCCAAACCGAAATCGAGCAGCAAGGCCTTGCCGCGCGTGTCGATGCGAATGTTGCTGGGCTTGACATCGCGGTGCAGCACACCTGCTTGGTGTGCCGAGTGCAGTCCCGCGGCAATGTCGCTCGCCATCTGCACTGCTTCGCGCACTGGCATGCGCCCGCCGCTCTGGCGCAGTTGCGCCAAGCGCTGATCCAAGCCTTGGCCTTCCACCAACTCCATCGCAAGGTACGCGATGCCGCGTTCTTCGCCCGCATCGTGCACTGTCACGATGTGCGGGTGCTTCAAGCGTGCGACCGCGAGAGCCTCGCGTTGAAAACGCTGACGCGTGGTTTGCGACAGCCGCAGCTCGGGTCGTACGAGCTTCAGTGCAACGCGCCGCTTGAGGAACTCGTGTTCGGCCAGGTAGACCATGCCCATCCCGCCTTCACCGAGCACCGCGAGCAACCGATAGGCGGCGATGCGTTCGAAGGGCAGGGCCGCGGCCGGCGCAACCATCTCCAGCGGTGCGTGGCCGAGCACTCCCGCCGCACGCGCCAATTTGCGCACCTTGTGGCGCTGCTCCTCGCTGAGTTGCGGGTGCGCCGCGAGCAGAGCCTCCACATCGATGGCCTGGCCTCGCATGACTTGATCGATCACACGATCATAGAGTTCATCGTGCTCTTCGTTGAAATCAGCGGTGTCCACGCGCTAGCAGTCTAGCGGTGGACACCGTGCATTCCTGCGCCTTGTCAAAACTACTGACGGATGAACTCGATGATCGGCCAGCTGGGCGGGCCGACTTGCTGGAAGAACTTGCCCAGGCTGATGTCCAGCGTCGCGAGCGGGCCGTTGGGGCTGGTGCGGAAGGTCACCGTGTTCGAGCGATTCGGCCACGACACGAGGACCGCCGTTCCGTTGCCGATGTTCACGCCGTTGTCCTGCATCGTGAAGGCACCGCTCGCTTGGAAGATGTAGCTAGCCACTCCCAGGCCACCATTCGCATTGAAGTACGAGCCATTCCAGCGACGCGATGCGCTGCCCGCGGTCAGCAGGCTGCCCAGCGTGATCGGAGCAAAGGTCTGTTGAACCGTCGCGCCGTTGGCGATCGTCACGCTGCGGGTGAAGGTGAACCACACATCGCGGGCGCCGTTGGCTGCGATGAAGCCGATGCCAGCCACCAGCGTGTAGTTGCCGGGTGCCACCGGGAAGTCATTCGTGCCACCGATCAGCACACCCGTGCCCGAAGCGAACTGTTGCACACCGTTGAGCGTCAAGCTGACCATGTCGTACTGCGTGTTGTTGGTGATGCGCAGGCGAGTCTGCACCACCGTGACCGTGAAGCTCGTCGTGCTGGTTGACATCACCGTCGCGCCTTGCACCAGGCGCAGCGTGCCGGTGATCGCGCCGTTCGGCACCACCGCTTGCACGCTGCTCGCCGAGACATAGGTCGGCACCACATCGGTCGTGCCGGTCGTCGTGGCGAAGCGCACGCGCCACGGGATCGCGCCGGCCCACACGGCTCCGTTCACATCGCGGTTGAACGACGAGCCGGCGATGTTGATCGTGGTGCCCACGGGGCCGGTGGCCGGTGTGAAGCTGCTGATCGTCGGTCGATAGATGACCGTGAAGCTTGTTGCGCTGGTCGACATCAGGGTGAAGCCCTGCACCAGGCTGATCGGCGCTGTTTGCGCGCCCGCCGGCACCACGGCGCGCAGCTGCGTCGCCGAGACGAAGGTCGGCGTCACCGTCGCCACGCCCCCGCCGATGACGAACCGCACGCGGTAGGGGATGGCGCCCGCCCACACCGCGCCATTCACATCGCGGTTGAAGTTGGTGCCGTTGATGGTGACGGTCGAGCCGACCGTGCCGCTGGCGGGGCTGAAGCCCGTGATGGCCGGGCGTTGGGCTTGAGCAGTCCCGGCGAAGCCCAACAGGGCGACGGCGGCGAGGAGCAGGAGGGCGAGGTTCTTGATGAGCATGTTCATGGGAGTTGGTCCTTTGGTCGTGTCGGTAAGGGAGGAGGGGCGCGCGACCTGCGTCGCACACCCCTCTGGACAGGCCCGGCGGGCGGGCCTAACCGACTTTTTGGACTTTCTTAGAGCATCGTGTTGATGCGCAGGTTGAGCGCGGCGGTCGAGCCCATCACCAGGCGGTAGCTGTCCACATCGTTCCAGTTGGCGAAGCCGGCGAAGTACAGGATCGGCTTGGCGGCGGCGTCTTGGAGGCGCAGCAGGTCGGCGTTGTTGGCGTTCGTGACGGCTTGGTTGAAGGTGCTGCCGTTGGCCCAGCTGATCAGGAAGGGCAGGTAGCTGGTGGCCGAGTCGGCGTAGATGGCGCGTGACCCCGAGACCGCCTTGAAGCCGGCGCCGATCCAGCGCAAGCGGTGGCTTTCGCCGTAGCAGGCGGTGGAGAAGACCATGCGCAACTTGGCGCGTTGGGCCGTGGTCAGGCCGGCCAGAATGTCATTGCGCACCGAGGTCATCGACACGCGTTGGTCCGAGAAGCTCACTTCGCCAGAGAGGCCATGGGTGACGAAGACCAGGTCCACCGCACGCACGGTCGAAACCTGCGCGATTTCACGCAGTTTGGAGGTCAGGCGAGCGCGTGTCGCTTGGGCGCCGCTGACGGTGTGGACGCGGTTGTAGTTCGGGCCGAAGTTCATTTCGGCGAGGCTGACCGCAGAGAACTCCACGAAGTCGTAGAAGGCGCGCTGGGCGGCATCTCCTTGGCTGAGGTCGACTTGGAAGACGAGGACCTCGCGTTGGGCCTTGGTGATGATCGATTGCGCTTGTGCTTCGGGAGCAGCGGCGACGAGGCCCAGGGCGGCGAGGAGGCAGGCGGCGAGGGTGCGGAAGGTACGGAACATGGCAGGGGTCCTTAGTTAGGAGGTGGTTGGTCCGGGTGAGGTCGCACCCACCGTGGGTGCTGCACGCTCACTCGTTCCACCCGCCTAGACAGGCCCCCGTCCGCCCTCTAACCGGCTTTTCCGGTTTTTCGATCAGTACTGCGCACGCCCGGTCGGCTTCGTCTGCACGATCGCTTCGATGCGCTCGAGCACGGCGGCGTCGAGGCGCGGCAGGACCTCTAGGGCTGTCAAGTTCTCTTGCAGTTGGCGGCTGCTGGTGGCGCCGAGGATCACGGTGCTGACGCGCGGGTTGCGCAAGCACCAAGCGATCGCCAATTGCGGCAGGCTGCAGCCCAGCTCGCGCGCCACAAGCGCCAACTGCTGCGCTTGCGCGACCCGCAAGCGCCCTTGTGCGCTTTCGAGCTCGGCGCGCAGCCACTCCATGCCCGCGAGGGACATGCGTGAGCCATCCGGCACTCCTTGCGCGTACTTGCCCGTCAGGATGCCCGAGGCCAAAGGCGACCAGAGCGTCGTGCCCAGTCCCAGCGAGTCATACAAGCGCGCGTAGTCACGCTCGACCTTCGTGCGCTCGAAGAGGTTGTACTGCGGTTGCTCCATCGTCGGCGGCGCGACACCCAAGGCGCGCGCGATGCCGTGTGCTTCCGCGATCTGATCGGCCTCCCATTCCGAGGTGCCCCAGTACAGCACCTTGCCTTGTTGGACGAGCTCGCCCATGGCGCGCACGGTTTCTTCCAACGGCGTTTCATGGTCGGGGCGGTGGCAGAAGTACAAGTCGAGGTAGTCGACCTTCAACCGGCGCAGACCGTTGTCGCACGCATCGCGCACATGCTTCTTGGACAAGCCTTTCTGCGTCGGCAGCTTGCCGCCCCAGTACACCTTGGTGGACACGATGTAGGAGCTGCGCGGCCAGCCCAGTTGCTGCAGTGCCTCGCCCATCAAGCGTTCCGAGTCGCCGGAGGCATAGCTTTCAGCGTTGTCGAAGAAGTTGACTCCCGCGTCGTAGGCTTGGCGCATCAAGCCCATCGAGGTGGCCAGGTCGATCTGCTTGTGAAAGGTCACCCACGAGCCAAACGACAGCGCGCTGACCTTCAAGCCAGAGGAACCTAGACGACGGTACGGCATCTCCATCATGACGGATACGCACACCAAGGTGTGCAGGCGAGGGGCTGAGGGGCGGAGCGCAACACACTGCTGCGGCTCCAGATGATGAGGTTGCGGCGACGGCCGCTGCGAATCGGGTCGACCCGGTGGCGGTGTCGCCCGGCATGCAAGACAGCGTGTCCAATCGAGTGGACAACTTCGATCTCTTCGCTCGGGCGCACGGCGGTCTGACGATGCAGATCGCAGCGCAAGCCCATCATCACCAGCTCGGCACCACGGAAGTGGTCGCCCAAGCACAGGTTGATGGTGACTTCGCTGTCGTCGACGTGAAAGCCTAGCTCTTCGTCGGTGTCGCGCGAGTAGTCAACTAGGTAGCTGTGGTGGGTGTCGAGTGCGTAGGGGGCGAACTCAGGCAGCAAGCGCCGGGCCACAGGCGCCAGCCGCGCGTGAATCGCATCCAGCAGCGGTGCCAAACCCAGCGCGGTCAGGTTCACACCATGCTCGTGCATGGAGTTCGGCGCGTCGGCTCGTTCTGTCAAGCGTGCTTGTCGTTCGTCCACCCAGGCTAGGAAGCGTGCGCAGGCCTCTGGCCGCAGCACGGGCAGTTGGTACACACGCGGCCCTACCTCGGTGGGCGAGTCCAGCGGCAGCCAGTCAGACTCATGGAGCACGGTCATGGGCACGCCGTAGTATGGCAGCTTGCCTGTCGCGGTGCAGGGGGGCGGAGCGGTAGTCTCAGGCCATGGGCTTCTACTATCGCCGCTCCATCAACATAGGGCCGTTTCGCGTCAACCTGAGCAACCGCGGGGTTGGGTACTCGGTGGGCGGGCGCGGCTTTCGCGTGGGTCGTAGTGCCTCGGGCCGTCGTTACACCAGCTTTGGAGTGCCCGGAACGGGCGCAGGCTGGCGTGGCGGCTGTGCTCTGGTCCTGCTTGGCTCTCTTGCCGCTGCATGGACCGTGGTGCGCGTGTGTCAGGAGTACTTGGCATGAATCTCACTTGGAAGCGCACGCTGCGCACTACGCATTCGGAACGGTTCCTTGCCACGCGTGCGGACCAAGATGTGGCCGCGGTAGACCTGCACTACTTGGCTGACGGCACCGTGGCAGGCACCGTGATCGTGCTGGAGGACGCGGGCCTGCGGGAAGACGAAGTCCCCGCCCTGCTGCGCCAGCTGGACGAGGACTTCTTGCCTGGTGTGGATGAGCGCGAAGGCTCGCTCATGTACACCGTCGTGATCGGGCGTGTGCTGGGTAACTACGAGTCGGTGCCAGAAGCTCGCTCGTGAGTTCCTCGCCGCTCAGATGAGCGGCGTCTTGCCCGGCACTGCGACCTCGACAGCCGGAAGCGGGCCGAACTCGTACTTGGCGGGTGCCAAGTTCAGTTGACTCTCCATGGCCTGCTTCCACGAGACTTGCACACCCGTGTAGGCACTCATGCGGCCCATCACCGCGGTCATGGTCGACTCGGCGATGCGGCGCCCTTCGTTGATGGGTTCGTTGCGTTCAATCGCCGCCACGAGGTGCTTGTGCTCCTCGACATACGGGTTCGGATTGGCGCCTTCGTAGACCCACACCTGGCCATCGCGGCCCACGATGCGCGCGCCACCGGACTGGGTGTAGAGCGTGCCCTTGCTGCCCACGATGACTTCATCCACGCGCGAGGCGCAGCCATCGATCTGGCGGCAGTAGCTCATGCCGCTGGCGCCGTTCTTGTACTCATACTCGATGGCAAAGTGATCGAAGATGTGGCCGTACTCGGCGCCGCGACGCACTTCGCGTCCACCCATTCCCGTCGCGCGCACGGGCGGGCCGCCCATGGCCCAGTTGACCACATCGAGGTTGTGCACGTGCTGTTCGACAATGTGGTCACCCGAAGTCCAAGTGAAGTAGAGCCAGTTGCGGATCTGCCACTCCATGTCGCTCATCTCGGGTGTGCGTTGCTTGACCCACAGCCCGCCTTGATTCCAATAGCAACGCGCCGCAACCACATCGCCGATGGCGCCACCCTGCACGCGCTTCATCGCTTCCAAGTAGCACGCCTCGTGACGGCGTTGGGTGCCCGCCACGATGGAAAGGCCCTGTTGTTCGGCCAGTTCCGCCGAGGCGATCACCGAGCGCACGCCAGCCGGATCCACGGCCACGGGCTTCTCCATGAAGACATGCTTGCCGGCCTTCACAGCCGCGGCGAGATGGATCGGGCGGAAGAACGGCGCTGTGGCCAAGATGACGATGTCGACGCCCGAGTCGATGACCTTCTGGTACGCGTCAAAACCAACGTACACGCGCTCGTTCGGCACGGTGCCGCGTGCGCCGTGACCTGCGATCGCGTTGCGGCTGCTCGTGACGCGATCTTCAAACAGATCGCCGAGCGCATGAATCTGGATGCGCGGGGACGCCGTGAGCGCATCCACTGCGGCGCCTGTGCCGCGCCCTCCACAGCCGATCACACCGACCTTGAGCGGCGCTGTGCTGTCTTGCGCGCCACCACTGCGCGAGAGGATTGCAATGCTGCCTGCGGCGGCTGCCGCTTGAAGGAACACGCGCCGTGTAGCGCCAGTGTGGACGGATGTGTCGGGGGAGGCTGCGTCGTGCATGCCTCGAAGATACCTCAGGACTTGGCATCGCGGTGCGACAAGGCACCACTTGCTTGCAAGCCTTGCAGCACGCGCGCCTGACTCGCTGGACGGCACACGAGGAACTCATCCACGCGCGGATCGGCGGCGTTGTAGCGCATGGGCGTGCCATCGAGGCGCGAGACACTCCAGCCTAGGCCGCGCGCCACGCACTCTGGCGCGCAGGTGTCCCACTCCTTGAGACCTTTGCGGTGCGCGTAGAGATCGGCCTGCCCAAACAGCAGCAGCGCCACTTTCGCACCCACGCTGCCGCAGCGCACCTCCACAGCGTTCACTTGCTGGGCAAAGGCCGGCATCCAGCTGGGTGTATGGCTGCGCGACACAGCCACGCGCAGCGGCTCATGCGTTGCCGAGGCACCCGTGTGGAGCTCTGCAGGTGCCAGCGAGGCCTCCGCACGCGCATCAGGTACTTCGCCACCAAGTGTGTGCGTGCTGGTGCACACACCCCACAAGGTGCGCCCTTGCGCCGGCAGGGCTACCGCGCCTAGCTGACAAGCTCCCTTGACAGTCAACGCCACATGGACGGCCCAATCGTCGCGCAGCTGGCTGTACTCGCGCGTGCCATCGAGCGGGTCGATGATCCACACGCGCTCCTTGCTCAAGCGCGCGGATGTGTCGGCCGTCTCCTCCGAAAGGATGCCGTCGTCCGGTCGAGCGCCGCGCACCAGACCTTGCAAGTAGCCATCTGCGGCCTGGTCGCCAATGTCGGCCAGCATGTCGCCGCTCCAGCGGCCCGTCCCGCGCAAGGCCAAGGCTCTGCGGCCGGCTTCTTGTGCGGCTTCGATGGCAAAGACGAGGTCCGCGTGCAGGGTCTGGGGCAGTTCAGTCGGGAGT
This sequence comes from uncultured Planctomycetota bacterium, assembly GCA_903829565.1. Taxonomy (GTDB): domain Bacteria; phylum Planctomycetota; class UBA1135; order UBA1135; genus SXXH01. Next base: position 681 of record CAIKQM010000570.1, on the reverse strand, counting down.
GAAGGCCAGCGCATTGCTCTCATCATCCGTTGTCGCTTCGACTCTGTCGAGGCGCTCGTTAGACTCTCCGCCCATCATGACCCTCACTATCGGCCAAACCGCACCTGACTTCACCCTCAAGACCCAAGACGAGAAGGAGTGGAAGCTCTCCAGCTTCCGCGGCAAGAACGTAGTTCTCCTGTGGTACCCGCTCGACTGGAGCCCGACCTGCGAGAAGGAAAACTGCAAGTTGTCCGTCGACATGCCGCTCAAGGGCAACGATGTGGTCGTGGTCGGCATCAGCCGCGACTCGACTTGGTCCCACAAGGCCTGGAAGCAGCACTTCAAGATCAGCCACGACCTGTTGGCTGACCCCATGCTCGAGGTCACCAAGCAGTACGGCTTGGTGCATCCGGCTCAGTTCATCAGCCATCGCGCGACCGTCATTGTCGACAAGAACGGCAATGTGGCTTTGTGCGAAATCCAGCAGAACACGGGTGCGGAGCGCGATTGGGCGCCGATCCAAGCCTGCCTTGCCAAGTTGGCTTGACAGTCGTAGCGCAAATGCGCGCTTGAGGCGATGATGGAGCCATGCGCTCCATCCGCCTTCTGGTCAGCAGTTGGGGGCTGTGCTTGATCTCAATCAGCGCAGCCCAAGCCCAGTCGAGCTTCGTCAACTGGGAGACACCGCATGTGCATCCG
>CAIKQM010000569.1 GCA_903829565.1 uncultured Planctomycetota bacterium | reverse complement strand
TACCGAGCGCTTGACCGCTGCCTGGACTTGGGATGAGGACTCGCCTCTGTCTTGCGACTTGAACGCTGATGGACAACCGGACCTTGTCGTTACGGCCCCCATGGACTCGACCGTCGCTCCCCAAGCCGGCGCTGTCTACGTGTGGTTCGGCGGGAGCGGCGTGTTGACCACTCAAGGACAAACCTCGGAGACTGCCAATCTCATCGTGCGTGGTTCACAGGCTGGTGATCAGCTCGGTAGTGCCGTGTTCACAGGCGATGTGGATCTGGATGGTCATATGGACTTGGTGGTGTCAGCGGCAGGCGCCGATGTGTCAGGTTTGCTTGACGCTGGGCGGGTCTATGTCTTTCGCGGTCCGTTTACTGGCTCCCCGCAGGTGCTTTTCGCGGCTAATGCTGCTGTGACTCTCGTCGAGCCGCAGCCGCAAGCCGGCTCCGGTTTTGGCAGCGCCATCTCCGGCGGGAGGATCGAGGCGGTGGACGGCTATGCGCTGTGCGTGGCGGCTCCCTATCGTGACTGGCCGCAACGCATGGATGCGGGTTGCGCGTACCGGTATCAACTGTCCACTACTTTAGACACGAGCAATGCGGTCACTCTGGTTGCGACTCTCGCAGCCCAGTACGAAGGCTCGCGGGCCGGAGACCTGCTTGGTGCGCAAGTGCTGCTACTCCCGGCAAGTGTGGTGGAGCCGGAGAGCGCACTGCTCGTGGCGGCACCACGCGCGGATCCGGTGGCAGGCGTGATGCTGCATGATGCAGGCGAGGTCTATCGTCTGCGCGGCGCGCGTCTCAGCCTCAGCGGCACGGTGTCGGACGCGCGCGTCTGGCATGGCGAATCCGCTGGCGACCTCTATGGTTCCTCTATGGCGAGTGGTGACCTGGATGGGGATGGACTGCTGGATGTCGCTGTAGGCGCCCCCGAAGCATGGAGCACCACACTTTCGCAGCGTACCGGTCGTGTGTACCTCCATGTAGGCGCCTACCCAGCAACAGCCTTGGTGCGTGCAGGTTTGCCGAGCCACACCTCCTTCGGTCAGACGATCGCCTTGGTGGATGTGGATGCGGATGGCCGTGCCGATCTGCTGGTGGGAGCGCCGCGCGCCGACTACCTCGCCACGGACAATGGCCGCGGCTACTTGTACTACTCCACCAGTTTGCCCGCGTACTTGAATGCGTTGGGGGCCGATGCGCTCTTTCACGGCACTACGCAGCCGTGGAGCAGCTTTGGTCGCGGTGTGACGGCGCTCGATCTGGACGCCGATGGTCGACTCGATCTGGTGTGGTCCGCTGACCGCAGTGATAGCGGTCGCGGCCGTTTGCACCTGTACCGCGGAACGGCTTCGTTGTGGAGCGGGATGGTCTCCGCCGACGACAACACCGCCTCGATTCAGGGCGCGACGCCAGGCATGACGCTTGGCGCCGCGCTGTGGGCCGTGCGCTAGGCCCTCAGGGCCACAAGCCTTGCGTGTTCACATAGACACGCACTCCACCGCGTTCGGGGTCATCTTTGCTAGCGGGGATGGTGGCGGCGATGTCGAGCCAGCCGTCACCATCCACATCACCGATCGACACGCGGTTCTTGCCGGTCAGGCCTTCGAGTTTGCCAGCGGCAGTGAAGCGGCCCGTGCCGTCTCCGCGCCAGACCACGACACCTTGACCAATGGTGGCGAGCACGAGATCGGCATCCCCATCCCGGTCTAGATCCGCCACTGCGAGCGCGCGGTGATCGGCATGATGGTCAGGTCCGCTAGGAGCGGTGCTGTTGGCGGCGAGAGGTGCCGACACCAGCGACCATGCGCCCGTGCTTGCATCGCGTTGCCAGACGCCGAATGTGTGGTGAGCCGTACGGCGTGCAGGATCGGCGAGACCTGCGCAGGCCACATGCACAGGACCGTCATGGGTCAAACGCACCAGTGCTGCACTGTAGAGGATGTTGCCGATGCTGGGCTTCGGCAGACCTTCGGAGGCATCGACAAAGCACACAGTCTCGGGTTGGTCGGCAACCGTACGACGCAGCAGAACTTTCAAGCCACGCTCGCACGCCAACAGCAAGTCTTCGCGCCCGTCGCCATCGATGTCGCCGGCCTCCACATCGCGGCCCATGGAACCGCAGTCGGGCAGGTTGACCTTGGTTTGCAGTTCAAAGGTGCCATCGCCACGGCCACGCCACAGCTGCAGACCGCCCTGGAACTGACCGATCCCAGCCAGATCCGCATGGGGATCACCATCGAGATCGCAGAGGGTGAGATCCAACTGAAGTTCGGGACAGAACTGCGCTTGGGGTTCGCGCTGCGTTACCAGCTGCCACTCGCGCGCCTCAGTCTGTGTGTAGACGCGCACACCATCCAAGTGAGCCGCGAAGACCAGGTCACTGCGGCCATCACCATTCACATCGCGCACGACGGCCGAGCCGTAGCCCAGATCGCGTTGGATGCCTTGTACGCGCAACTCCCAGCGCGGTTCGGTGCTGGAGTAGTAGACATGCAAGCCATCTTCTTCGCGGTTGCTGACGATCATGTCGGCGCGCTGATCGCCATCAAGGTCGGTCAGGAGCGGATAGCCGATCCACGTGCCGCTGCGCGGCAGGCCGCTGTCAAAAGCACGCAACGGCAGGGTGGGCACGGCCGCCAAGGCTGCCGTTGCACTTGGTAGTTGCGGACTTGTGGGCCCACCAACTGCGCTGGGCTTGCGCTGTGCTTCCAGGTCACTGTCAGGTGTGCATGACAACAGTGCAAAGGCGCAAACGATAGAGCCGCTCCAAGCGGCTCGTTGCACAGTCGGGAATGAGTATGTCCGGAGTGGGACTCGCGTAGGTTGCATGTGGATGGGCACTTAGGTTCGTCATCAAGCGCTCTCGCCGCAAGTCGAATGTCCGACCGCTGTACAGGATTGCGAAGAGCGTCGTGCCTGAGTGTAATGCCCGACAGCAGCGAGAGCCCACATCTATGTGCTCTTGGTGCCGCTTCTCTAGGTTTCGTCGCGGTTTTGCAACTGCGGTCCTATGCAGAGCGTTCCTTTCAACGACTTCTACGAGATACGAACCATGTCTACCATCCAGCATGCGCTGATCGCGTGCGCCTTGTTTTTGACGGCCGGAACAGCCCTTGCGGGCGGGCACACGCCTGGCTCTTTGCTCCTGTTCCCTGAATTTGACAACCGCACGGCGAATGTGACCCTTGTGACTGTCACGAACACCAACGGCTCCGTGGCTAACGGCACGGTCGAGGTGGAGTTCGTTTACATCGGCAAGTACGACCATACAGGGGCGGAGCTGCCGTGCTTGGAGTTCAACCGCACGCATGTGCTGACTCCGAACGACACGCTGACCGTGGTGACCTCGGCCCACAATCCCCAGCAGCAGCAAGGCTACTTGTATGTGTTCGCCAAGGACCGCGTCACGCACCAACCGATCGTCTACAACCACCTGATTGGCAACGTGGTGACCATGCAAGGCATCGAGTCGGTGGACGTCTCGATGAACCCCGTGTCCTTCGCCGGTATCGGTAATGGAGTCATC
>CAIKQM010000568.1 GCA_903829565.1 uncultured Planctomycetota bacterium | reverse complement strand
CGCAGCTGGTCTGGTTGATGCGCCAGTGTCATGAGTGTCGCATCACACGCGGGAGGTGTGGCCCAAGCCCATGTGCCCCAGCGCGCGTGCAAGTCATTGGCTACAGGTTGGGCCTGCGGCCACAACGGCGAGCGGTACCGACCCACATAACTGGCTGACAGGTGTCGCCGGCTCATGCCGTGCACGCCGCCCACTTCACCCAACTCGCATGCATCCACGCGCACGGTGCCGCGCAGTTGCTTGCGGATCTCGACCACGACTCTCTCTGTGGCCGGCGGCAAGGTCAGGGCCGAGTCTGCGGCCGTGCAGAGCCACAGCCAACGGCCACGCATGGCTTGTGTGGGGTACAGCGTGCCTTGTGCAACAACGGGAGCGCTTGTCAAAGATCCTTGACCGTTGTGCGCCCGCACCATCAAGTCCACGCGCACCCGCGGATCGGTAGTTGCTGGCAGCAGAGCACTGGTCTCCACATACACCCAGACGCCCGCTTGAGCGCGGTCGATAAAGCGCGGGGAGCGCTCGCTACTTCCCAAATCGATGCTCTGCAAAGCAGCGGCGCGTCCGGTGCCCACAAGATGCAATGCTTGGACGCCGTAATACGCTTGAGGGTCCGCTTGGATGTACGCAGGGCCCATCAAGGTCCATTGCAAGGCTTGCTCAAAGCCCGCATTGCGCAGCTCCCACGCTTCGCGCTCCCAAGCTCCAACGGCGAGCTCATCGACAGCGAAGCCGCCCATGCCAATGCCGACCAGGCGCAGTTCGAGCGCCACCATATTGGTGGGCGTAGGGTTGCACTGTGTGCCCGAGGTGCGCACCGGAATCCACCGCCCGCGCACAGCTGTGGTGAGCGAAGGTGAGCGTGTCAAAAGTACTGTACCCTGCGGCGTGTGCGCGTGCAGCTCTAGGTACGCATCGCTGGTGTGTCCGGCTTCCAGCCAGACCCACGCCTGTCCTTCCAGTTTGGTGGACGCAAGAGCAGCGTTTCCGGCGACGGTGTACAGCGTTTGTGACAGCTGTGACTGTCCGTTGAGCTGCGTGCGCAGGTGTGTAGGCCGCACGCTGTCCCCGGCCGCAGTCCACACCGAACCGCTACCCGACCAGTGCAGCGTGCCTTGGTCAAAGCCCGCATTCGCCACAGGCAAAGCAGTCTCCGGCGCCTTGCCCGGAAGGGCGAGGGCTGCGCCAGTCAGGAGGAGCATCATCAAGGTGCGGATCACCTTGGCAGCACACACACTTGGCTGGGCGGATGCAATACTGTCGCACCACCTATGTCGCACGACCACCAGCACGCAGAGTCGCTGTTCGCGGGTCTGTTGGATCAATGGGCCAGCAGCCAGTCGATGTCCCCCGAGCAGATGGAGGCGGCATTGCGCGTAGTGCAGGCTCAGCATCCCGCGCACGCGCACGCGCTGGAGAGCATCTGGCGTGAGTACGCCGCGGTCGATCAAGCCTTGCAGAGCGAGTTGCGCAGCATGGTGGCCGAGCGCGCGCGCTTGGATGCACAGCATGAGGCCTTGCTGGCGGATCTCGAGACGACCACGCCCTTTACGCAGCGCTACCAACGCGAAGGAGAGTTGGGCCGCGGTGGCATGGGGGTGGTCGAGCGCGTCTATGACCAGCGTCTGAAGCGCACCTTGGCAATGAAGTTGGTGCTGCGCGGTGGCAATGAACAGCAGCGGCTGGCGCGATTTCTAAACGAAGCGCGCATCACCAGCCAGTTGGATCACCCGGGCATCGTGCCCGTGCACGATGTGGGTGTGGATCCTCAAGGTCGGGCCTACTTCACGATGAAGCTGGTCTCGGGCGTGACCCTGCAGACGGTGTACCAACGCTTGGGAGAGGGTGACCCCGAGTGGTCCCAAAGCAGGGTCCTGCGCGTCGTGGAGCGCGTGTGCGAAGCATTGGCCTTCGCGCATGAACGCGGCGTGATCCACCGCGATGTGAAGCCTCACAACATCATGGTGGGTGCCTTTGGCGAAGTGCATGTCATGGATTGGGGGCTCGCTAGGCGCCTGGCTGATCCTGACGCAGGGGAGGCAAGTGCGAGTGCGCTCGCTCAGGTCGTTGACCGTCAAGTGGATTTGACGCTTGAGGGTGCCGCCGTGGGCACGCCGGCCTACATGAGTCCCGAGCAAGCCCAAGGTGACTTGGCACGCATGGGGCCGCAGGCCGATGTCTATGCCGTTGGTGCGTTGCTGTACCACCTCTTGGCGGGAACGCCGCCCCACATTGGACGCGGCGAAAAGTCGCTATCTGCGGTGGTTTTGGCGCGTGTCTTGGCTGGACCTCCCGAGCCCATTCGCTCACGCACCGCGCCGCCAGAGTTGGTGGCGATCTGCGAGCGTGCCATGGCCCGTGCGCCGGAGCAGCGCTACGCCAACATGGCGGCACTCGCCGATGAATTGGAGCGCTTTCTTGGAGGCCGGACCGTCCAAGCGTTCGACACCGGCACTTGGGCTGAGACCAAGAAGTGGGTGCAGCGCAACCGAGCGTTGTCGGGCGCGCTCTTTGCATCGCTCGGCATTCTCGCCGCGGGCATTGCCCTGACCATGCGCGAATCACGCCGCGCTCACGCAGCTGAGCTCGACTCGCAAGCACAGACCATCTTGGCCCAGCAACGCACCGAGGACGTGTTGTCGCTCTCGGCACAGAAAGAACTGGAGGATCTGAGCGCAGAGGCCGACCAGCTCTGGCCTGTCAGTTCGGCGCTGTCACCTAAGATGGAGGCTTGGCTCGAGCGGTCGCGCACGCTGCTCGAAGGTTCTCCCAGTTCGGCTCAACTGCGACCCGGTCTCGCAGGGCATCGCGCACAGTTGGCCAAGCTGCGCGAGCGCGCTTTGCCGCGCACTCCCGAGCAAGTGGAGGCCGACTTCCAGGCTTGGCCGCGCTATGCCGCGTGGAAGCATGCGGAGACCCAGTGCGTGTGGATGCGCCGCATGTTGGGTGAGGAGCCGTGGCCTGCGATGCCTGCGGCGGAGACGGTGTTGCAGCAACCTGACTTGCCCACGGATGGTGTGTCGGTGGCTGTGCTGTGCATGAAGTACATCGACCCCAACACCGCCACGCGCGTCTATGGTGAAGAGCCCAAGGGGCTGATGCTAGCTCAGCACGCCGTGTCGATCGCCACGCCCGAAGAGCGAGTGCGCCTCTTGTCCGTGTTGATGTGGGCCTACTTCGCCAATGGGCGCTTTGAGGATGCCAGTCGCACTGCGGATTCCATCATGGATGGCGAGATGGACGCAGCGGAACGCCGTCGGCGCGGCCTCATCATCAAGCCGTTGGAACGCGAACTGCCGCGCTGGACAGAGGACAGCCAGCGCGCCAAGCGCCGCGAAGAGGTGCAAGCCGTCAGTGTCGAGATCGAAAAAGGTCGTGCCCAAGGACAAGCGTACCGGACATGGCGCTACGCGGATGCCGGAGATCAGTGGTGGGATCACATGCTGACGCGGTTGATCGCCCAACTGGAAGCCTTCGCTGATGAGGCTACTGGTGGGCTCGCGTCACGTGGTGTGCACGCGACACGCGGTTGGGGCGTGCAGCGCCGTGCTGAAGTCGCCCGTGAGGTGTACGCGCAAACGATCAGCAGCGACGATGCGCAGGCACGTTGGCGTACAGCCTTGCAAGACATCGCGGCGGCACCGCGCTATGCGCAGGCGAAGTGGAAAGGCGGGCAACTCGTGGCTCAAGAAGGCCTGTTGCCCTTAGGCCTGGATCCTGCAAGCGGTTTGTACGAGTTCCTGTTGGTGGCATCAGGCACAGCACCTGTGCGCAACGCAGACGGCGCGTACCAGCTCGACGAAGCAACAGGCATCGTGCTCGTGCTCTTGCCGGGAGGCACCACGACCCAAGGTGCGCAAGCCACGGATCCTCGTGCTGCTGGTTACGACAGCTTGGCCGAAACGGACGAGGCTCCTGTGCGTGTGGTGCACTTGTCGCCGTACTTCCTAGGCAAGTACGAAGTGACGCAAGCGCAGTGGAAGCGTCTTGCCGGGGTCAACCCTGCGGCCATTCGCGAGGACACTTCCAAGTTGCTGGTGTCCACCTTGCATCCGGTGGAGCACATCACCTGGAACGAGGCGCGCGACTTGTTGCTGCGCTTTAGTCTGGATTTGCCGACAGAAGCGCGCTGGGAAGCAGCGGCACGCGCGGGCACTCTCACACCTTGGTCGAGTGGTGCCACGCCGGAGTCGGTGTATGGCTATGCCAACCTCGCGGAGCGTTCGCTGCGCAAGCTCTCGCCTGCCGCGGCCACTTTGGAATCGGTCACCGATCATGATGATCGACAAGCGGTGCATGCGCCGTGCGGCTCGTTCCGTCCCAACGCGTATGGTTTGCATGACATGCACGGCAATGTCGCCGAATGGGCCTTGGATGCGTACGCGCCCATTCCCGAGGGACCGTTGCGTGACCCAGTCATGCCCTGGAAAGACACGCCCAATCGCGTGCTGCGCGGCGGGAACTTCTACTCGATTCCAGCCAAGATGCGCTCCAGCTATCGCTTCGGCGCGCTCATGAATGAGCGTCAAGACTCCTATGGTGTGCGTGTGGCGCGTGATGTGCAGTGAGCCCGAGGCTTGTAGCCGTCAGCTCAGCAGCATGTACACCAACAGCGCCGTGCACAGCAGGGTAGGTAGCGCCATTCGCAGCGCCACGCGACCGGCGGTGGTGGGCTCGACCTGTGCACCATCGCTACTGATGCGCGGGTGAGTGGCAATCTCACGCAGCAAGCACAGTTGCATGCGTTCTGCGCGCTCGCCGAGTGCGCGTTGCATCAGGACTTGCACGCGCGCTCCTGCGGCAGCGGCGCTGGCATCGAGGGTCACATGGCCGACGATGTCGTGAGGTTCGCCCTCGGCCGGCACGCGCAAACTCAGCGTGTACTGGCGTTGCCGTTTACCGTACTTGCGTGAGTCGACGCTGAGCACCAAGGCCTCCAACAGCTGACCGTGTTCGAGCAGACGCAACTGTTGGCGCGCTTTGTGCCGGCCCCACATCGTCAGGCCCAAACCTGCAGCCGGGAAGATCAGCACTAGCAAGGCCAGAGCGGTGATCGGAGCACGCCGCAGCCCTACTAGTCGCGAGCGCTCGGGATCGGCAACCAAGTACTCCACGTTCGCGGTGTCACCAACCGCCAGGTTGTTGCGCACATCGAAGGAGCTCGCTTGCCGCTCGGCACCAGCAGGATCGGTCCAGCGGTAGTGGATCTCCATCACGCGCGTTCCGCGACGGCCTTTGCCGCCACCCTCGGAGTAGCGCGTCTCGGTCACATCCGTCACCACTGCAGGGGCTGTCTGCATCTCGCCGCGAAAGGTCACGAAGGACAAATCCGTGGCGGGCACGAAGATCAGCGTGAACAACATCCCGAAGGAGAAGAACGCCCAGCCAAACTGCTGGTGCGCACCACCAAACAGCACCGCCAGTCGCGTCGACAGGGGGATGGAGCGATCGATCATCACGGCAGTTTGGAACGCAGTTCACGCAAGATCATCAACGCCTCGATCGGCGTGATGCGATCCACATCCAGCTTGCTCAGTTCCGTCTCGACCGCCGAGGACGGCGGGGTGAACAGGGAGAGCTGCTGGGCATCGTCGCGCTTGGCCTTGGCGCTGCGTGAGAGTTTGGGAGCCAGATCCTCGGCATCCTTCTCCACATCCGCCAAGACTTGTTTGGCGCGTTCGATCACCGGCCGCGGCACGCCGGCGATGCGTGCCACATGGATGCCCCACGAACGATCCGTGCCGCCTTCGACCAGCTTGTGCAGGAAGACGATCTCATCGTTCCACTCGCGCACCGCCACATGCATGTTGCAGACGCCCTTGTGGCGTTCGGCAAGGTCCACCAGTTGGTGGTAGTGCGTGGCGAACAAGCTGCGCGCACGAATGGTCTCGTGCAGGTGCTCGACGATGGCCCAGGCAAGCGCCAGTCCGTCAAAGGTGCTGGTGCCGCGGCCCACTTCGTCGAGCACGACCAACGAGCGCGGGCTCGCATTGTTCAAGATGTTGGCGATTTCGAGCATCTCGACCATGAAGGTCGAGGCATTGCGCGCAATGTCATCAGCTGCGCCGATGCGCGTGAAGACGCGATCCACCACACCGATGCGCGCCTCGGCTGCGGGTACGAACGAACCGATCTGGGCCAAGATCACAATCAGAGCCACTTGGCGGATGTAGGTCGACTTACCCGCCATGTTGGGACCGGTGATGATGGTCACCATGCGGTCGCTGCGGTTCAGCTTGGCATCGTTCGGCACGAAGGCTTCGGCGCGCGGGTTGCGCTCCACCACGGGGTGTCGCCCGTCAAGGATGCGCAAGGTCTCGCCATCGTCGATGATCGGCGCGCAGTAGCGATTTTCTGCGGCTTTCTGGGCCAAAGAGGTCAGTACATCCAGCTCGGCCAAAGCACCCGCCGTGCGCAAGATGCGGGTCAACTCGCGTCCTGTCGCATCGCGCAACTCTTCAAAGATGCGGTACTCCAAGTCCTGGGCGCGCTCTTCAGCGTGCAGGACCTTGTCCTCCATCTCCTTGAGTTCGGGCGTGATGTAGCGTTCAGCGTTTTTGACAGTCTGCTTGCGGATGTACTGCGGCGGCACGCGATCCACTTGGCCGCGCGGCACCTCGATGAAGTAGCCGAAGACCGAGTTGAAGCCGACCTTGAGACCGGGCATGCCGCTCTTCTCGATCTCTTCGGCTTGGAAGCGCGCCATCCAACTCTTGGCGTCGCCAGCGATGGTGCGCAGCTCGTCCAACTCGGCATGCACACCAGGTCGCACGAGCCCGCCATCTTTGAGCGTCAGCGGCGGCGCATCGACCAAGGTGGTGCGGATGCGCGCGACGAGCTCCTCCAGCGGGTCCAAGCGGTTGGCAATGTCCACCAAGTACAGCGCATTGCAGCCTGCCAGCTTCTCTTTCAAGCCGCGCGCGGGCGCCAGCGAGTTGGCGAGCGCCATCAAGTCGCGGCCATTGGCACGCAAGGTCGAGACCTTGGCGACCAAGCGCTCAATGTCGAGCACTTCACGCAGCAGCTCGCGCACTTCCTCGCGCAAGAACGGCGCGCCATGCAGCTCGGTCACTGCCCGTTGGCGCGTCAGAATCGGATCAACTTCGCGCAACGGATTCGACAACCACTCATGCAACAGCCGCCCGCCCATCGGCGTCAGCGTGGCATCCAAGACCTCGATCAAAGTGCCTTCGCGCGCGCCATCGCGTTGCGTGCGGAACAGCTCCAAACACGAACGCGTGGCCCGATCGAGCACGAGGTGCTTGGTGCTCTGCACATGCTCGAGCCCAGT
>CAIKQM010000567.1 GCA_903829565.1 uncultured Planctomycetota bacterium | reverse complement strand
TTCGACAGCTCATGAGCCAACTGCACTTCGCGCGCCGATGCTTCGGCACCAGCGACCGCATCGAGCGTCTCGTTGCGCACTGTCTCAAAATCTTGACGCAAGGTGCCCACCATCGGAGCCAGTTGCTGGTACGCGCGCTTGCCCAGGAACTCGTGGGCTTCGTGTACCAAGATGCTGGTGGCCGAATCGGCCGCGCTGGACCGATCGCGCAAGTTCTCGGCCACCACCCGCGACAGGTGATCGAGGTCGTACAACAACACGTTGCGGTCAATGTCCGTCACGCTGGGCGCCACCGCGCGCGGCACGGAGAGGTCGAGCACCACCAGTGGCAAGTCGCGGCGTTGCACCGCGCGGCGCTCAAAGTGCGCTGCTTCGACGACGGCACTCTGGCCTTCCACGCAGGTCACCACGAGGTCGGCTTGGGTGATGCGCGTGCGCAACTCGTCGAGCCCGCAGCACTCCGTCGCGATGCCCGCTGCCCGGAACTCTTCCGCCGCTGTTTGTGCGCGCTCCAAGGTGCGGTTGGCAAAGACCAAGCGGCCGATGCCCAGATCGCGCAAGTGACGCGCGACCAACACGCCGGTTTCGCCCGCGCCGATGACGAGGGCACGTTTGGTGCGGAACTCGCCCAAAGCACGGCCGGCTACTTCGATGCCTACACGCGCCACCGACAGCGTGCCGAGCCCCAACTCCGTTTCGCTGCGCACGCGCTTGCCTACATGCAGCGCCCGCGTGATCAATGCTTCCAGCAGCGGCCCCATGGCACCGCACTCGCGGGCTGCGTCGGCAGCGCGCTTCAGCTGGCCCAAAACCTCGCTTTCGCCGACGACAAGCGAGTCCAAGCCGGCAGCCACGCGAAAGACATGGAAGAGCGCCTGCGCGCCGCTCCAGCTGTAGGTTTCCTGATCGGCGGCGTTGCGGAACAAGTGCGTGCGAATCGTGGCTGCGACGAGTTCAGGCCTGTCAGTGGCCACCATCGCTTCGGTGCGATTGCAGGTCGACAAGATGCAGGCTTCGTGCACACCCTCGATCGAGCGCAGGGCTGTCAAGTTTGCTTGCAGGTCGTTCGAAGCGACGACATAGCGTTCGCGCACACCCACGCTCGCCACACGGTGCGACATTCCCACCAAGACCAAGGTGTGTCCGTGCTGCATCGCTACAGGCTCCGGTGGAAGGGGATGGGCGAGAACACCAACAACAGCGACAAAGCCAAGGCCACCAAGCCCGCACACGCGGCGATGGCCGCACGGCGCGAACCAAAGCCGGGGATGCGCGCCGAGAAGGCGATGGCTCCGAAGTACAACCACACCAGCAGCGAACCCAGCACCTCGGGGTTGCCATAGTCGACGCGCAAGTCGCCCTTTTCGTGCGCGAGTGCGATGCCCACATTCAGGCCGATGGTGAGCCCCAAGAACCCGAACAAGGCTGCGCGGCGCATCATGCGCGCACAGGTCTCGAGGTCCGGCAAGTGCCCGAACACAGCGCCAAAGCGATGCAAGCGCAGTTCCCTGTACATCAGCAACCACAACGCGCCGTGCAGGCCGGACACGGTCAAACCCGCGGCCGCGACCACGCTGGTGAGCACATGGACCAGCGACAGCGTGCTTTGCGCCGCGCGTGCGTCGGGCTCGATCGGTCCAAAGCCGGAGGCCAACAGTTGGAACACAGCCGCCACGCTGAGCACGACGCCTCCGGAGCCCACATGCCGCTCTTCGCGCGCCACGAGGATCCAGAACCCCACTGCTGAGAAGACCACTGCTGACACGGTGGGCCACAAACCGGTGATGGGTGATTGCCCTTGTTGCCAACCGAGCAACACGAACCAGGTCGCGTGGGCGCCGAGTGTGGTTGTCAAAACCACACGACGTAACTGCGCCGAACGCGTCGCATGTCCGGTCACCGCAGCGCCATGCAAGGCCGCGGCCAACACATACAAGGTTGGCAGGGCCACTTGCAGCAGTTGCAGCGCGGTGCTCATGCCTGTGCCAATGCCTGCGCCTGTGCGCGTCGTGCGGCTTCGCGGCCGCTGGCCAGCACGGCGTCCACGCTGACACCGTCCGTCCACGAGCCGGCGACCTGCAGCCCCGGGGCGTGCTGGTCTAGGTGCGTGCGGATGGCGTGGACCAAGTGCATGTGACCGACTCCGTAAGTCGGGATGGCATTGTGCCACCTGCGCACGCGGGACACCCGCGGTTGCGGCCAAGAGTCTGAGTCTTGAGACGAACTCGGGCGTACGCCCAAGGTCTGGAGCAGGTCGAGGGTGGCGCCGCGCACGATCTCGTCGTCGCTGCGCTGGTCCGCCCACGCCGCCGGGAGGAAGCAGGCAAAGCTGCGCGCGCCGCGCGGTGCGCGATCGGGGAACAACTCCGAGGCGAAGATGGCGCCCAAGGCCAACGGGCCTCCTGCATGTGCGCTTGCTTCGGGCGGCACGAGGTAGCCGAACCCGCGCGGCGCGCCTGCGGGGATGGCGTTGCGGGAACCTGTGGGCTCGAAGCCCAAGTGCGCGACGGTCAAGGAAGCGTGCGGCAGCGTGGCCAATCGTTCCGACAGCGTCGTGTCAGCAGAGTTGTGCAGGTGCTCGCCCAACAAGCGTGCTGCTGCGCGCGCCGGTGTGCACACGACGACCTGTGTGGCGCGGATGTGTACACCCGAGTCGAGCACTGCGGTCCAGCCCTCGGTTGTGCGCATCAGTCGTTGCACGCCGGAGCTCAAGCGCAGGCGCGGGCCCAAAGCGCGTGTGAAGGCTTCGACCAGCTCTTCGAGGCCGCTGGGAAAGGACAGCAACCCGCCACTAGGTGCGTGCTGCAGGGACTTGGCCGCCTTCAACAACGACCCATGGACGCAGGTGGCCGCGTACAAGCGCGGAAAGGCGCTCTGCGCGCCCAGTTGCGCAATCTCAGCGCCGTACACACCGCGCACGAACGCACCAGCCAGACGCATGGTGGCCTCCATGCCGATGCGATCGGCGAGGAAGTCGCGCAGAGTGGGTTCTTGTGCGGGCGCGTGCCAACGCCGTAACGGCTCGCTGACCAGCGTGAGCTTGGCGCGCCATGAGAGCAGCGGCGTTGTCAAAAGTTCTTGCGGTTTGCTTGGCAAGGCCACCAAGCGTCCTCGATGCCACAGCCAGCGCGTGCCACCGCTGCCGGCGGTCGTGATCAGGCGCGGCGTCAAGCCCAACTCGTCCACGCAGGCGCGGAAAGCAGCACCGCTGGCCTGGACCGTGTTGGGGCCCTCTTCGAACAAGAACTCGTCGCCGCGGTGTGTCTGCACCACTCCGCCTGCGCGGGTTGTGGCCTCGAGCACGAGCACATCGAGGCCTGCTCGTACCAACGCATGCGCACAGGCCAAGCCCGCGAGGCCTGCGCCGATGACCAAGACTGTGCGCGGTGTCTCCACGCTCAGCTAAAGCGAATGTCGAGCGTGCGCATCCATGTGTGCAAGCCCGCATCTTGTACCGGCAGGACGATGGCATCGCTGTCGGAATCGTTGTGGTGGCTGTGCCAAAGTCCAGGCGGTGTGACGAACACAGCGCCCGGCTTCCAATCGGCGCGCATGGGGTTCACGATGCGACCCTCGGGGTCGATCGTCTCGCCGATCAAGGTGTAGACGCCTTCTTCGGCGGCCACACACAGATCGAGAGCCACCGAGTTGTGGCGGTGGGGCTTTTGCCACGAGCGGCGCGGCAACAAGTTGTACAGCGACCACAAGACCGGCGTCAGCGTCAAGGTCAGCGGCGTAGCTTCGTTGCCCAGCAGCACACCGTTGCGGTTGCGCGTGCGTGCGCCTTCTTCGGCGTTGACGCGCGCCAGTTCGGCTTGCAGACGCGCGGCAGGGTACAGAGTTGGTGTAAAGCGCGCTTGACAGGGTGTGGCTCCCAAGTAAGCCAGCAGCGGCGCGTCATGCACCCAATACAAGGCGGCGTCGAGGTCGGCTTCGTGGACCAAGTCGCCTCCCGCGGGCATCGTCCACAAGTCGCCAGCGCTCCACTCCAGCGTCCCAAAGGACGAGCGCGTGCGGCCTTTGCCGCGCAGCACGAAGGCCATCTGCGAACTCGCCTGCGCTTGCGTCGTCAACGGCGCGCCGGCGGCCAGCACCACAAAGTTCGCCAGCAGATTCGGGGCCGTGGCAGGTACATCCGTCGCCAGATGCCGTGCCAGATCCAGCTCGATCACACGCGACGGTCCTCCGGCGTGCAGCGTGGCTGGAAAGGCCACGTAGGGAATCGCCGGTACCGACGGATCCGCTGCCGAGGTGTACTCGTAGTAGCGGGCAGTCTCTGTCCAGTTAACTTGACGGTCGGTGCGGGTGGCGGGCTGGGTCATACGGGTTACCCCAGCTCACTAGCCTAGCGACTGTCTGGTTGCCGGACGAGCCTGCTTACTGGACCAGGAACTGCTCGCGGTAGATGCGACGCACTTGGCCCGGGACGCCGATCGGCAGCTCACCGACAAACTCGGGCTTCAGGCCGGTCACATCGACGAAGACCGTCTTGCCTTCGTGGTTCTCGAGGCGCAGGTCACGCTCGCGGCCTTGGAAGCTGACTACGGCGCCCTTGTCGAGCTGTAAGGTTTTCTTGACAGCATCGACCGCCACGCTGTGCTGGTGCAGGAAGCCAGTCAGGCTTGAACGCATGACCGACTCGCCGACCTTGAGGCCCGAAGCCGAGTCCGGAATCGACTGGCCATGGCTGTCGCCCACGCAGACGGGGAACAGGATGGGGTCGACGGCGACGCGCACGTCCTCGAGGAACGCATCCATCAGAGCCAGGTCCGTGACTTGGTCACGGGTGCGCGTGGCCGCGAGCTTCAGCAACGCGTCCTTGAGCATGGCCGTGTAGAGCGGGTCCTCGGCGCCCGAGCCACCCAAGCGCGCATCGACATAGCTTTGGTCGTAGGCGAAGTACTCGGCGTTCAGCGACATCACGAGATAGCGGCGGCTGCCCTCGCCGGCCAAGTTCACCGTGATGTCCTTGTTCGAGAGCTTGCTGACGAACGGGCCTTGCAGCACCGGTTCCGGCGCCGGTGGTTCGGGCACGGCCATGGTGGCCACCACGGCGCCCAAGGCACAGGCCACTGCGAGGCCTGCGCCCGCAAACAGGCCTGCTTTGCTCTTCTTCGGGGCTGCCTCGCCGTCCGTCTTCTCGGTCGTTTTCTTGTCGCTCATGGGACTCTTGCTGTGTGGGGGCTCAGGCCGGAGCGGCCGAGCCAGCGCGGGAGCTCTGCCCGCCCTCGCGCTGCAAGATCTGTCGTCACGGGCAACGCGCTATCTCAAAAAAGGGGCGCAAAACCGCGTGAAATCGTGTGGAAAGTTCTTCCAGTCAGGCTTCAGCGCATTTCACAGAGTGCGCGAAAACGTCTTTGAGCCATCGCCGCCCGCGGCTCGCCGGGCTGCCAGATAGGTATCGAACGGCAAGGCCGCATTGCGCAAGAACAACTGGCCCAGAGGCGTGATCCGGATCGCATCGGGATCCAAAAGCACCAAACCATCGGCGACCAGCGGCCGCAGCTGGTCGAGCTCGGCGGCAAAGTGCGTGTCGAACACAATGCCGTGGCGCTCTTCGATCTCGCGCTTGCGCAGCACGCCGTTGCACATCAAACCGACGATGGTGTCGCGGCGCAGCTGGTCTTCGGCGGACAAGCTATGCCCGCGGTAGGTCGCGTAGCCACGCTCATCGATCTTGGCCAGGTACTCGCCCTCGGTGGAAGCGTTTTGCACAAAGGCCCCATCGACCTCGCCGATGGAGGACACACCGAGGGACACCATGTCGCTGCCGCGGCGCGTGGTGTAGCCCATGAAATTGCGCTGCAGCTTTTCGGCGTCCAAGGCCTTGGCCAGCTCGTCGTGCGGCAGGGCAAAGTGGTCGAGGCCGATGTAGCGCCAGCCGCCTTGGCCAAAGGCTGCGAGCGCCATTTGAAAGATCGCTAGCTTGGTGGCCGCGTCCGGCGTGGCATCGGTTTCCAGCGCCGTTTGGTGCTTCTTCATCCACGGCACATGCGCATAGTGAAACAAGGCCACGCGCTCGGGACGGATGTCGATTACACGCTCGATGGTGCGCCGGAAACTGTCCACCGTTTGGTGCGGCAGACCATAGATCAGGTCGATGTTGATCGAACGAATGCCGGCGGCGCGGGCAGCATCGATGACGACTCGCGTCTGCTCTTCGGATTGCACGCGCGCGATGGCTTCTTGGACCTTCAGGTCAAAGTCCTGCACCCCCAGCGACACGCGGTTGAAGCCTTGGTCGGCAAGCCAGCGCACTTGTTCGGTGGTGGTCACGCGCGGATCGACTTCGATGGCGATTTCCGCGTCCGTGGCGAGCTGAAAGTTGCGCAAGAACGCACGCTGCACGCGCTCCATCTGCGCCAAGTTCAATTGCGTGGGCGTGCCGCCGCCCCAGTGGTATTGGCGCACCTTGCGCCGCCCGATCCCGGTGCGGCCGATGAAGTCGAACTCCTTCTCCAAGCGATCGAGGTAGGCATCGATGCGTGAGGCGCTGCGCGAGATGACGACATTGCAGCCGCAGAACAAGCACAGTTGCGCGCAGTAGGGCAGGTGCACATACACCGACAGCGGTTCGTCGCGACCGGCCGCGCGCGCCAAGAGCTTGGGGTAGGACTCGGGTGCAAAGTCCTTGGTCCAATCGACGGCGGTGGGATAGCTCGTGTAGCGCGGCGCGTTCGTCGCGTACTTGGTCAGCAGCTCGCTCGAAACGCCAAGGCTCACGCGCGAGCTCCCATCGGAACCGTGTCGGCCTGGATCACCCGGAACAGAGCCTCCATCGAAGCCACCGGCACGCCGGGCAGGATGCCGCTGCCCAGATTGAAGATGTAGCCCGGCGCGTGACGGAAGGACTCCAACACGCGGCGTGCTTCGCGCTCGACCACTTCCGGCGAGGCGAAGAGTACACAGGGATCGAGGTTGCCTTGCAGCGCCACCTTGCCTTGCGTGCGCCGAATGGCCTCGGCGGGGTCGATGCGCCAATCGAGCCCCAGCACATCGGCGCCGGTTTCCACCAGCACTTCCAACAGCTGCGAGCAGCCATTCACATACAGAATGACCGGTACGCCCAAGTCCTTGGCGCCTTGCACCAAGCGCCGCGTCGAAGGCAACAGCACGTCCCGCCAAGTGCGCGCGTCAAAGGCCCCGCCCCAGCTGTCAAAGATCTGCACCACATCGGCGCCGGCTTCCACCTGCATGCGCAGGTAGGGGATCAAGTTGTCGACCAAGCGCTCGCACAAGCGCGCGAAGGTCGCGGGGTCGTCGTACAGCATGCGCTTGGCATGCTCAAAGTTGCGGCTGGAGCCACCTTCAATCAGGTAGCTGGCGCTCGTCCACGGTGCACCGCAAAAGCCGATGATGGCGCGGTCCGGTCCCAGCTGTTGGCGCGTCAGGCGGATGGCCTCGCCCAGAAACCCGGTCGCCGTGCGTGCATCGAAGTCCTGCAGTGCCTCGACCTCGGCGCGCGTGCGCACCACCGGGGTCAAGATGGGGCCTTCACCTTCTTCGAAGCGCACATCCACGCCCATGGCAGCGTGCGGGACCAAGATGTCCGAGAAGATGACCGCTGCGTCCATGCCAAAGCGCCGGATCGGTTGCAGGGTGACCTCGGCTGCTGCGCTTGGCGTGCGCACCATCCCCATGAAGTCATAGCCCTTGCGCACCTCGCGATACTCCGGCAAGTAGCGCCCCGCCTGGCGCATGACCCAAGCAGGTGTGCGATCCACAGGCTGGCGCTTGCAGGCAGCAAGGAACCGTTGGCGCGGCGTCATCACAGTCATGCGGTCACTCTAGCCGTTCCTGCAAGCGGAATGCAGAGCTGGTTTGTTGAGTGTTCCCCATGCGCACTCAGCGGTGGAGGTGGCTCGGTTGAACCAGCCCCCACCACCGGGCCTTGCTACACCAGCATCAAGGCTTACGGCTGCATCTGTAGCTCCACGGTGCAGATCGCCAAGCCCGTAGGATCATCCACCCGCAAGGCAAAGCTGTTCGGAAGGAACCAGCGCACCAAAGACGGTGTCACCGTCACGCTCCATTCGCCGTTTGCTGCCTGCACCAAGGGCAGCGCGACGCCATTGACGACCAAGCGCCCGCCCGCGATGGGCCTCAAGTCCGTCTGCAGGCTTTGTCCAGTCGTCGGATGAAGGAGGCGCGGATCCTGTGGTGATAGCCGACGCACGGTCACCCTGCGCGCATCTCCCAAATTCGGTCCCAAGGCCTCGACGCTGTATTCAATTGCACACGTGGCGTAGTACTCGCTCCACTCACTCAAGTCGTGAGCTAACGCACGCCCTTGAGCTGCGGACAGCCAGGCCAGTCCTGTAGGAGTCGCCGCCGCTCCCGCAGTTCCCAGCACACCGACTACGAGTGCTCCACCAGCCAAACACACCGCACCCATGACGCGCCGTGCTTTGCGCCGACGCAACGCTTCGATTCGTTCGCTCATACCAGTCCTCCTAAGTAATTGGTTTCGTACATCCCTGTTAGAACGTCCCGCCCATCGTGGTTAGCTCACCTTGCTCGCCCACGATCTCCAGCCGCCACGCCGTGCCCCGCGCCGGCGGCAAACTGCCACTGAAGCTGCCCAGTCCCACATGTTGGGAAGGCGGGTCCGCGTTGACTTCGTCGGCATGCAGCAGCTTCTCTTGCGCGTCGCGCAGCCCGTTGCCGTTGCTGTCGACCCACAGCTCACAGCGCACTTTCTTGATGCGTGGGCAATCGGGATCCAGCCGTTTGACGGCCATGCCTTTGATCCGAAACCCATTGGTTCCGAAATCCGAAGTGCCACGCGCAAAGCCATAGCACTCCACCAACCCCACCGAAGTAGTGGTCGTGCACCCCGCCACACCCAGGGCAGCGCCCACCACCACAGCTGTCCATGCACTCGTCATGCTCGTACCCCCCCTCGTCGGTTCCCACTCGCCGGTCTAAATAGGAGGCGCGGCAGCGGCTCTGGGCTTCCCCCGCACCCATCGTCCGCGCCGCAGTCCCTCCACCGCACCTGACGCACGGGCCCCCACCTCTGTCCCCGCAATCCGCCAAATCCGCGTTAGAACGGCTCGCTACACTGCCACGATGAGCGCGCTCGTTTTTGAGACCCTGCCCCAGCGTTTGGCCATCGTGCGCCTCCCGGCGAGCGCCGAAATCCCCACTTGGTGTGGCGGATCCTGGACCACCGTTTCACGCACCTCGGCCGAGCTCTCGATCATCTGCGCTCAGGACCGCGTCCCGCCTGCATGCCAGCAAGAGCGCGATAAAATCGCCTTGGGCATCGTCGGCGTGGTGCCGATGACCACGGTGGGGCTGCTGGCAAGTTTGTGCCGTGCCTTGGCCGACCGGCTGGTGCCGGTGTTCGTGGTGTCGACCTATGACACGGATTGGTTGTT
>CAIKQM010000566.1 GCA_903829565.1 uncultured Planctomycetota bacterium | reverse complement strand
TCGCGTTCGCACCCGAGGCCACGATGTTGTTGTAGGCCGCGCCGGTGCCTCCGCTGGCGCGGAAGTGCCACTCCAGCAGGGCGTCGATCTCACACTCGTTCTTGCCGGGCTTGGCGGCTGCCATGCACGCGACGTGTGCTGCCTTGGTGGTCGCGGCGGCGCGACGCATCAAGTCGAGTTCTCCCTTCGACTTCTTGAGGCGCAGTTCACCCAGCACAGGAGCCGTGTCGAGCACCTCGATAGGGGGCAAGATCGGACCTTTGGCGGTCATGCGCAGCTTGCCGAGCAGCTCGGTCATGCGTCGATCATTCTCGACATCCACGCCAAAGCGCCACATCAGACGCTGTGCGCTCTTCAGGATGATGCTCAAGTCGCTCCACAGCTTCTCGATCGGGCGCGCGCAGTCGATGCCTAGTCGCTCTGGGGCGCGCTCGACACCCAAGCGGCGTCCCGTCCAAATCTCCATCGAGCGATCGCGTTCGCGCAAATAGAGGATGCTGCGCGGCCCGCCTTTCCAAGGTTTGCCGTCGAAGTCGACTGCGCCGGGCAAGGCCGGCAGCAACACCAAGACGCTGTCCGGTTCAGCGAAGCCGGTCAGCCACACGAAGTCAGAGTCCGGACGGAAGCGGTACTCCGTGTCGAAGTTGCGCGTCTTGTGCGTCGCAGTCGGAAAGATGCCTGCAGCCCCGCGCTCTTGCAGGGCTTCCAGTACGCGCAGTCGGTGCTCGCGATGCCTCACGCTTGTGTCTCCTTGCTGTCCTTAGCCTCGTCGCTCACGGGCTTCGTAGCCTCAGGCATGAGCTTGCCGAAGTACTCCGGCATCTTGACGCCGCCCACTTCGCTCATCATCTGCATCATCGGAGGCAGTGAGCCTGCGAGTGAGTGCAAGAAGTTGGTCGTCGCATTGCGGCCGTCCTTGCCTGCACCGTTGTCCCACACCACGACCTTGTCGAACTTGACATTGGAGATGGCTGTGGCGGCTGTCTTGGACAGCTCCTCCAACTTCTCCAACATCAGCATCTGGAAGGCCGCGTCGGCACTGCCGCAGGATTCGATGATCGTCTTCAAGCCTTCGCCCTTCTTCGCGAGCATCTCGTACTCGCCGCGAGCCTGAGCTTCCAAGCGCGCGAAGATCGCAGCCGCCTCGGCCTGCGCTTCGATGCGGCGCTTCTCTGCTGCTGCTTCCGCTTCGATGATGATCTGCGACTTCACGGCGCGAGCCATCGCCTCCAATTCGGCGCGCTTCTCAGCCTCGATCTTCTTGGCTTGTGCCTCGGCCGCACGGGCCTGTGCGAGGTACTGTGCTTCCAAGACGGCGGCTTGGGCTTCGCGCGAGCGCGTTTCCGACAGCTGATAGGCTTCCGCTTCGCGTACCTTCAAGGCAGCGTTCGACGCCGCCATGTCGGCCTTGGCCTTGTTTTCACCGGACACGGCTTCCGCATCGGCAGCGGCGACCTGGATACGCATGGCGCGTTGCGCGTCACGGACCTTGGCGTCGCGCTCGAACTGCGCTGTTTGTTCGCCGATGGTGCGTTCTTTGTCCAGTTCAGCGATTTTGACAGAGCGCTCGCGCTCCGCGGACTTGGTGCCGATGTCGCGCAGCTTCTCATTGTTCGACACTTCGATGACACGGTCGCGGTCGGCCTCGGCCACACCGATCGCACCCTTCTTGAACTGCATGGCGACATCGATCTCGGCTTGCTGAATGGCCTCGGAGGCGGCCTTCTTGCCGATGGCTTCGATGTAACCCGACTCGTCGGTGATGTCCTTGATGTTGACGTTGATCAGGACGAGGCCGATCTTCTTGAGCTCAGGCTCAAGCGAGTCCTGAATTTTTGACAAGAACTTGTCGCGGTCGCGGTTGATCTCGTCGATGCGCATGGACGCGATCACTTGCCGCAGCTGGCCGAAGATGATGTCTTCAGCTTGCTTGATCACGGCCGTCGTTTGCAGGCCCAGCAAACGGATCGCCGCGTTGTTCATGGTCTCTTCATCCGTGCCGATGGCCACGGTGAAGACGCTAGGCACATTGACGCGGATGTTCTCGATCGAGAGAGCCCCTTGCAGCGGGATCTCGATCTGTACCGGATCCAGAGAGAGGTACTCGTAGCTCTGGATCAAGGGCCACACGAAGACACCGCCACCGTGAATGCACTTGGACGAGCGCCCTGCGCTGGTCTTGCCGTACACGACCAACACGCGGTTCGAGGGACAGCGCTTGTAGCGGCGCGCCACGACCAGCATGAAGCTGATGAGCACGAGGCCGCCAATCACGATCATGAAGGCAATCGGCAGCATGTCCGCGCCCAGTTCGAATTGCGCCAGTGCGAGGGAGGGGAGTTGGAGGCTTGTCATGGGGCTATGTCTCGGAATGGTGATGGTGCGTGCGCGCTTAGGAGAGCGGCTCGACCTCGAAGGTGTCTTGGGTGACTTGCCGGATGATGCGGGCTTCGGTGCCGGACTCTAGGTCGCGCTCAGCACGCGTGTAGGCTTGGAACTCAGCCGTGCGGCCTTGTACCAGCACTTGCACTTTGCCTTTGCCTTGATTGCTTGCCGGGATGCGGATGTAGACGCGCGCTACTAGGCCCACGGCGTTCGCTGTGTCCATGTTGCCTGCTGCGTGCAGCTTGCGCTGCAGCGAGAACAACCACGCAACAGCCACAAGCATCACAGCGCCACTCAGGAATCCAATGCCTAGCGCCGGCAGAGTGCCGATTCCTTGTGCCAGTGCAGCCCAGCCACCCAGGCCAAAGAAGCAGAAGAAGCTGGCCACCGACCGCACAGAGAGCAGCCCGAGCCCTTCATCGCCGTGCACTTCGCCACTGTCGCTGTTGCCAATCGACGGCGCGCTATCGGCAAGGCCGTCGCCACCATCATCATGCCCAAACAGCAGCATGATGGTCTGCACCAGCAAGACAAGTCCGCCGAGTGCGGCACAACCAAGGAACACCGAGAGGATCGAGAGGTCCATGCGCGAGGGCCGTGCGCGAGGCGCAACGGTCGGTGCAAGATACGCTCCGCTTTCCGCTGGATTCAAAGGAATCGCGGAGTCAACTGCCGAAGGCCTCCCGGACGCGACTCTCTGCGGGTGGACGCGTCACAAGGCTGACCGCGACGGCCAGCACGCTCGCAACCAGCAGCCCTGGTGCCACTGGCAACCAACCACCTGCAGGCAAGCCTCCCCATTGGAAGGCCATCAAGGTCAGCACGCCACCTAGGATCGAGGCCACAGCCGCAGCTCCGGTGAACCGCCGCCACACGAGCCCCAACACGATCGTCGGGAACAAGGTCGCGTAGCCAGAGAAGCAGAACTGTCCAAGTTCGAAGATCGAGACTTGCAGCTGTTCCACCACGAGGTAGAGCCCGAAGACCGCTGCACCCACGCCGCACAAGAACAAGCGTTCGACATGGATGGCGCGTGTGCTTGCACCCAGATCGCGCGAGACCATCGATCCCATCGTCAGCAGTTGCGCATCCAAGGTGGACATCGCGGCTGCGAGCACAGCAAGCGTACCCAGAACAGACCAGTCAGCTCCTAACACGCGTGCCACCATCGCCGGGAAGATGCCGTCCGAGGCGCGCCCCTCAAGTCCGGGCAAGAGCAAGGCTCCGAACACGCCGGTCAGCACTGCCGAAGGCCACAGCAAGGCCAGTGCAATCGGGTACAAGCGGCACGAGGTGCGCAGCGTATGCTCGTCTTTGGCCGCCATGAGTCGGACCAACATGTGTGGAAAGCACACCACAGTCAGTGTGATCGCCAGTTCGTAACTTGCGAAGGCCCGCGGTGCAAAGCGCGGGTGAGTGCGATCCATGACGGTGAGATCGGGGCGCTCCGCTTGCAGTCGTTCAAAGGCTGCGCGCACGCCTCCGAACTCGGTAAAGAGTGCCACCGCCACGATCACGATGACCGCCAAGAACAAGGCACCTTGCACCACATTGGTCCAGGCCGTGGCGCGCATCCCACCGAGTAGCGTGTAGCCCAAGGCCACCGCCAAGGCCAGCGCGGCACCTGTAGATGCGCCGATTGCTCCGTCAAATTGCCTTGTCAAGGCGATGCCGCAACCTTGAATGCCGGTCACCATGTACGGCACGGTGAAGACCGTGAACGCGATCAGCAGCGTCCAGCCTACGGCTGGGCTGTCGAGTCGCTTGGCATACAGTTCGGCCGGTGAGATCGCCCCCAAGCGGCCGCCCATGCTGCGTGCGGGGCGGCCTACGAGCCAAAAGCTCAAGGGGATGACGAGCGCCACAATGGGGGCGTTCAGGCTGAGGATGCCGAGTCCGTCGTGGTAACTCTGGCCAGGGATGCCCATCAACACGAACGGAGAGCAGTTCGTGCCAAACAGCGCAAAAAACAGCGCTGTGGCTCCCAGTCCGCGGCCAGCGAGGTAGTAGCCCGCCGTGCTGCGTTCTTGCTTGCGCTCGGCCCACCATCCAATCGCGATCATCGCGAGGAAGTAAGCGATGATGAGCAGCATGGCTGTCATGATTTGAGCTTCCAAAAGCGACTGGTGAACCACCACAAGTAGCCGAGCGCACCCAGCATCCATAGCAGGCGCCAACCCAGCTCATCGGGCAGCCAACCCCACCATGGCGCGGCGCTAGGAGTGCGCCAAGCATCGAAGTGGAGCACCAACAAGACCACGAACCCGAGCACGGCAACAAGGCGCATCATTGGGTTACTTGGGTTGCAGCACAAAGCGCTCGATGCGCCCTGCGAGCAAAGGCCACTCAGTACGGCGTTGTTGCGGGTCGCTCCAATCGATCAACAGCCCTGAACTCGCGTTGGAGTTCCAAGTGGGGCGCTCGTGCGCGATCACCGTCGCCACACCTGAGCACTGCTGGATGGCGCGCGCGAACGCGCCCAGCGCCTCGAGTTGCGTGCACTCGCGCTCGACGAGCACGACTGCACCGTACTGTTGCAGTTGTAGCGGCACGTGGCGGGGTACCAGCTTGGCGCGCGTGGCCAAACCTCCACGGAACCGGCCGTACAACACATGCTCTTCGCCGCTGGGGGTGAGCTCCAACTCCCACGCGTTGCCGAGCTGGTCTTGCTGCCACCAATCGACGAACTCGGCTTCGATGGCGTACTCCGGATGGCGGGGGATGCGCACTTTCACTGTCGCCGCCTCGCCGCCTTGATGGCGCAGCGTGACTTGAATGCCCTCGCCTTCCACGGTGATCTCCAGGCCTACGCGCGCCTTGCCAATGGCGAGGCCGTCGACCTTCGCCGCTCGTGGCACCCAGCCCGTAGCGCCTTCGCGATCGGGCTCGTACGGCAACGCAGGGTGCAGCTCGACACCGTCGGGTAAAGCACCCGCATGACCGCCTTGCCCAGCGAGTGATCCCGCAGGTACACCCGGCAAAAAGCGCGGCAAAAGCGCGGCCAAACTGGCCTCGTCTGCACGCACAGCGGATAGATGGGACCAAGCGTCGTCATAGCGCTCTTGCTCCAGAGCGACGAGCGCCAAGCGCGCACGCGGCTCTACTGCATTCGTCTGCTGTGCGTTGGTCAGGTCTGCGGCCCATGCAGACCATGTGGCGGGCGTGTCAACTGTGCTTGACACGCTCAACAAGCGGCCTTCCGGCGCCAAGGCCGCCTTGGGGCTGACCTCCGCAGCCATGGTTGCCACCACACCAGCCAGAGGTCCACGCGGCAACTCTAGCCGCGGAACGACGGGCGTGTCTTGCATCCACAGAGCGAGTAGCACCGCGATCATGGCTGCATCCTAGTTGCGCCGACGCAACTTGGCGAGCAGCTTGAGCATCTCGATGTAGAGCCACACCAAAGTGACCATCAATGCGAAGGCACCGAACCACTCCATGCGCTTGGGCGCTCCAGCTGCTGCCGCGTTCTCGATGTAGTCGAAGTCCAGCACAAGGTTCAAAGCGGCCACGATCACGACAAAGGCGCTGAACGCGATGCCAACCGGGCCGCTCTCATGGATCAGCGGGATTTGCCAGCCGAAGAACGAGCCGATGAAGCCGATCAAGTACACGATGCCGATGCCTCCCATGGCGGCTGCCATTCCCAAGCGAAAGTTCTGGCTCGGCTTGATCAGGCGCGTGCAATACACCAACAACAGAGCCAGCAGCGTGCCTCCCGTGGCCGTGATGGCTTGGACCGCGATCCCCGGATAGCGTGCTTCGAACACGGCCGAGATCGCGCCCAAGAACAGTCCTTCGCACAGGGCGTAGGCCGGTGCCAGGTACGGCGCCCAGTGCATCTTGAAGCGCAGGATGATGGCGAAGACGATGCCTGCGATGGCGCCGCCCATGGCCCACGGCACGGCGTTGGCTCCGTCACCGGACATCACCATCGGCCACGTGACGCCTGCACTGAGCACGGCCAAGGCCAGCAGGAACAGCGTCTTGTAGGCCGTCCCCACCACAGTCATGCCAGTGGAGCTGGCCATGCTGCGAGTGGAATCGAAGGTCTGTTCGTTCAGTACAGGGTTGCCAGTGCGGAGCATGTGTCAAGCGTAACCGACGGTTGCCTTGATCTGCACCCTTGAGCCCTCATGGGCAATGCGCCATGCTACGGGAGTCACCATGAGTGCCATCGATCACGATCTGTTGCAGCGCGTCGTCTGCCCTGAGACCCGTGAGAAGTTGACGGAAGGCAGCGCCTCGCTCGTGGCGGAGCTCAATCGTCGCATCGCGGCGCAGGCCTTGCACAATCGCGCCGGGCGCGTGGTGCAGCGTCCGGTCGATGCTGTGCTGGTGCGCGCCGACAAGAAGGTGGGCTACCCGGTGCGGGACAAGATCATGATGCTGTTCCTCGACGAGGCGATCTCGCTCGAGGGACTGGGCGCGTGAGGTAGTTGTGCGCTTCGTTCATCAGAGCGATCGAGCGCGTCGCGCGTTGTTGGGCTACTGCTTGAACCTGCATCCGGCGCATACGCTGGAGGAGTTCCTTGCACGCACGGAAGCCGTCGCTGTGCCGCTGCGGGCGCGACTTGGTTGTCGCGGTCGCTTTGGCGTGGGGCCGTGGATGGGTGCCACGCTGGTCGCAGAGCTGCTCGCCAATCCCGCTGCGTTCGCGCGCTTGGTGGCGTTCTTTCGTGATGCGCAGCTCGAGCCCTATACATGGAATGCCTTCCCGTACGGCGAGTTTCATGCTGCGGGAGTCAAGACGCGTGTCTTTGAGCCGCGGTGGAGCGCTCCGGAACGCGCCGCCTACACGGTAGGAGTGGCGGAGCTGGCGTTGCGCTTGGCCGAAGAGCTCGATCCAGAGCCGGATGAACGCGCACATATCTCGATCAGTACGCACACCGGCGGTCATTCGAGTGTGTGGACCGCGGTGGATGCCGCGCAGGCGTCAGGTTTACTTGACGGTGTGGTGCGCAAGCTCGCCAAGCTGTCGATTGTGCACGGTCGTCGTGTGCGCTTGGGCTTGGAGCCCGAGCCGCGCGCCAACTTGTCGACGCAAGCCGAGCTGCGCGCTTGGTGGAACGAACTGCGCAACGAGCTGCGTGCCCGTCCGGATTCCTTGACATGGCTGGCGACCTATGCCACGCACCTTGGCTCATGCCTCGACTTGTGCCATTCGGCCGTCGAGTTCGAGGAGGATCCACTGGCCGTGCTGGATCCTGCCACCACCGGTGGAGTCCCGATCGTCAAGGTGCAGATCACCAACGCGTTGCGCCTGCTGCGGCCCGGCGACCACCCGCGCGCGGTGGAGGCGCTGCTCGCTTTGGACGAGCCGCGTTGGTTGCACCAGACCAACGCGCGGCGGGGGAGCACCGTGCTCCACGCCCACGATCTGCCGCAGGTCCGCGCCGCTTTGGCTGGGCCCGAGCGCGCCGCTTGGTTGGAGGCCGACGAGTGGCGCACGCACTTCCATGTGCCCGTGGATCTCGATCGAACCGCTGGCGGCCTCACGACAACGTTCGAGCTCACCCGTCGGACCCTGGATGCGCTGTTGGCGCAGCCTGCGCGTGAGGACCTGCACCTAGAGATCGAGACCTACACCTGGGATGCGTGGGGGACCGCCTCCCCGAATTCCACGCCGGAAGCCGCTTTGGTGAATGGCCTAGAAGCCGAATACCGCGCCGTCTTGCCCCTGTTCGCGGCACAAGGCTGGCTCCCCGCATGATTTCTTGATTCGGTCCCCCGCAGCTGTTGACACGCCCCCCTCAGGAACCTATCTTTCCCGCCCTCGAACGCGTC
>CAIKQM010000565.1 GCA_903829565.1 uncultured Planctomycetota bacterium | reverse complement strand
TCATGACCGTGTCGATGCCTTCCTTCGTCGCGACGCCTTCCATCAGGCAGTAGATCGCTTCGTTGATCATCGGCATCAGCACGCGGTTGCTGACGAAGCCGGGATAGTCGTTGGCTTCCACCGGCGTCTTGTCGAGCGAGCTCGAGCATTCCACGATGGTCTTGGTCGTGGCATCCGAGGTCTCTTGGCCGCGGATGATCTCGACGAGCTTCATCAACGGCACCGGATTCATGAAGTGCATGCCGATCACGCGATCGGCGCGCTTGGTGACGGCGGCGATCTCGGTGATCGAGATGGAGCTGGTGTTCGAAGCGAGGATCGTGCGCGGCGGGCACTGCGCGTCGAGCTGCGCGAAGATCTTCTTCTTGAGGTCGGGACGCTCGCTGACGGCTTCGACCACGAGGTCCACATCGAGGATGTCCTCGAGCTTGGTGCTCGTGCTCAAGCGCGCGCGCGACGCCGCTTGGTGATCGGCGGTGATCACGCCCTTCTCAGCCAACTTGGCCAGCGACTTCTCAATCGCGGCGACGCCTTTGGCCAGACCTTCGGGGTTGATGTCGACCAACAGCACCTGCGCGCCGCACGTCGCGAAGACTTGCGCGATGCCGTTGCCCATCGTGCCTGCGCCGATGACGGCGACCTTCTTGAGTGTGCTAACGCCCATATCAGCAAGCCTCCACGGCCAAGCTCACGGCGTTGCCGCCGCCGAGACACAAGCTCGCCATGCCCGTGCGCTTGCCGCGCTGTTGCATGGCGTGCAGCAACGTCACCAACACGCGCGCGCCGGAGGCGCCGATCGGGTGGCCGATCGCCACGGCGCCGCCGTTGACGTTGACGGTCTCGGGGTCGAGCGTCAGCACCTTCGTCAACGCACAGGCGGCGGCCGAGAAGGCCTCGTTGATCTCGTGCAGATCAAAGTCCGTCGGCTTGCGGCCCGCCTTCGCGGCGCAGGCTTGGATCGAGCGTTCGGGCGCCATCATGACCCACTCGGGCGCGCAGCCGCCGGTGGCGTAGTGCGTGATCTTGGCCATCGGCTTGAGGCCGAGCGCCTTGGCCTTGGCGGCGCTCATGACCACCAGGGCCGCGGCGCCGTCGTTGATCGACGAAGCGTTGGCTGCGGTCACGGAGCCGGTGCCGTCGGTCACGAAGGCCGGCTTGAGCTTGGCGATGCTGTCGGCGGTCGTGTCGCCGCGCACACCTTCGTCGGTGTCAAAGCGCAGCGGGTCGCCTTTGCGCTGCGGGATCTCGATGGCGAAGATCTCGTCCTTGAACTTGCCGGCCGCTTGCGCGGCGCCGGCGCGTTGGTGCGAGCGCGCGGCGTATTCGTCCTGCATGCGGCGCGTGATCTCGTGCTTCTTGGCCACGAGCTCGCCCGTGTTGCCCATGTGGAAGTCGTTGTAGACATCCCACAAGCCGTCGCCGACCATCGAGTCGATCAGCTTGCCGTGGCCAAGGCGCACACCGGCGCGCGCTTCGGGCAGCAGGTACGGCGCGTTGGTCATGCTCTCCATGCCGCCGGCGACCACGATCTCGGCGTCGCCCGCCTTGATGGCCTGCGCGGCGAGCATCACCGACTTGAGGCCCGAGCCGCAGACCTTGTTGATCGTGACGGCCGCGACTGTGTCCGGGCAACCGCCACGCAGGGCGGCCTGACGGGCGGGGTTCTGGCCGAGGCCGGCCTGGAGGACATTGCCCATGATGACCTCGTCGACGAGCTGCGGATCGAGGTTCGCGCGGCGCAGGGCTTCCTTGACGGCGAGGGCGCCGAGCTGCGGGGCGGTGAAGCTGGCGAGGGTGCCTTGGAATTTGGCGACGGCGGTGCGGCAGGCGCTGACGATTACGACTTCGGTCATGGGTGGGCTCCGTTTTGGCGCACCATG
>CAIKQM010000564.1 GCA_903829565.1 uncultured Planctomycetota bacterium | reverse complement strand
TGCACGAAGCGGTTGTCGCAGCGGCGCCAGTAGTGGCCCTTGTGCTGGAAGGCAAAGCGCGCCTGGCCGGCGCAGGAGGGGTGCGGACAGAAGGCGGGTGTGAAGGCGGTCATGGCGTAGGTGCTCCGCCCATACGGACGAAGCGCGCGCGCCAGGTGGGACAGCTAGTTGGGAATTCCGTGCACACTGGTCGGGGCCAGTATCACTGCAGGCTCAACTCCTCCCCCACCACCACCCTCTCCACCGGCTGCAACACCACCACCGGCTCCCCCGACTCCTGATCCACAACGCGCGCCGACGAGTGATCTCGCCCCGCCCAGCGCTCCACATCCCCCAACTCCACCGACACCTGCCGCGACACACCCTTCACCTCCATGGTCACCCCATAGAGCCCTTCACACGCCGCCATCGTGAGCTTCTTGTGTGTCACCACCACGAACTGGGTATGGCTACGGAACCCATCGAGCATCGCCAAGAAACGACCGACGTTGGCCTCGTCGAGAGCGGCATCGACTTCGTCCAGGATACAGAACGGGCTCGGGCGGGCCTCGAAGACGGCGAAGAGGAGCGCGAGGGCGGTCATCGTGCGCTGGCCGCCGGACAGCAAGCTGATGGGAAGGAGTTCGCGGCCGGGCGGGCGGGCGTAGATGTCGACGCCGGCGTCTAGGGGGTCGGCGCCTTCCTCCAGTGTCACATCTGCTTTACCGCCCCCGAAGAGCTGGCGGAAGATGCGTTGGAAGTTGGTGCGCACGGCCTCGAAGGTCTCGAGGAAGAGCTTCTTGCTCTCGCCATCGATGGTGGCGATGGTTTCCTCGAGTGTGCTGCGTGCTTGTTGGAGGTCCGCACGTTGTGTCTCCATGAAGGTCAGGCGACCGCCGGCTTCCTCGAGTTCGGCCATCGCTTCCATGTTGACGGGGCCGAGCTTGTCGAGACGGGACTTGAGTTCGCGCACATGTACGTCCAACTCGTCGAGGGCTGCGTTGGTCGTGAGGTCCGCGTCGGGCGTGAAGCCCTCTGACAGCGCCAGCTCATCCAACTGCAGCTCTTCCTGAGCACGGCGTACGATCTCATCGCGCGCCATGGCCGTCTTTTGTTCGTCCAAGCGCAGCTCAGCGAGGCGGCCTTGCAGGCCTTCGATCTCGCGCGAGAGAGAATCCATGGCGGCGCGTGCTTGCCCGAGGAGCAAACGCGCGCTGTCCAGGCGCGTACGCAACTCGCCCGCTTCTTCTTCCAGTGCGGCTCGTTCCTTGAGGATCGTGGCGCTGCGTTCCTCCAGCGCGGCAACTTCCTCGCGGTCGGTAGTGGCCGCCTGCGCGTGCTCTTCGGCCAAGCGACCAGCACGGCCGGACTCGAGCCGGGTCTCCTCTACTACCGAGCGCAGGTCACGCACGCGGCGTGAGGCCCCTTCTAGCTCGGTACGCAGAGTCGTGGCCTCCAACTGCGCTAGCGCGAGTTCCTGGGCCTTGGCAGCACGCATTTCCTCCAAGGCTGTGCGTCGTGCCTCCACATCGCGCAAGGTCTCTGCCTCACGCGCATGATCGGCCTCAGCTTGCTCGCGTGCTGCACGCGCTTGGGACAGCTCGTTCTCCATGCGGGCGATTTGCGCCACAGCAGAGGAGCTCTCCTGCTCGATGCCACGCAACATCGAATCTTGGTCGCGCAAGCGGGCGCGCGCTGTAGCCAACGCACTCTCGGCCGCATTGCGTGCGACTCGACGCGCTTCCAGTTCTTGGGAGCTCTTCTCCCACTCCTTTTGCAGTGCAATGCGTTGCGCCGCAATCTCTCCGCGCTGAGCATCGAGCGCATCGATCTTCTTGTCCAGTTCCTCCACACCAGCGCGCAACTGCGCGGCGCTAGAGCGACGGGAGACCGCACCTTGACCGGCAGCACGATGGCCACCGTGCACACTCGCTGCGTCCACCAACTCGCCTTGCGGCGTGACGAAGCGCAGAGACGGATGCAGTGCCACCAACTCCAAGGCTGCCTGCAGATCACGAGCAAGCCAGACACCCGCCAACAAGGCGCGAGCGAGACCTTCGTAACCATCATCCACCTCGACACGCGCGAGCAGCGTGCCCAGCGTGCGGGTGTCATCGGAAAGTGCTGCCTCATCACTGTCGGTGCCGCCAAAACCAGCACCGCAGACCAGAGACATCTGACCGGCTTCGCGTGCGCGCAGCCAATCCATGACCGCGCCGACGCGCGCCGGACTATCGACGACCAGAGCACCGGCGCGACCACCAAGCGCGGACTCCAAGGCGCGCGCATGCGACACATCCGTACGCAGATGGTCGGCCACGATGCCGCTCAGCGCATCCTTGGTGAACGGCTCGCCGCGCTTCTCGATGGCCTCGAGCACCTTCTTGGCGCCCGTGGACAGCTCTTCCAGGTCACGCTCACGCGCGAGCAGCACTTCGATGGTGCTCTGCGCACGTGCGCGATCGAGTTCCAACTGCTTCTTCTCTTGATCGGCGCGCGAAACAGCGGTCGCAGCTTCCTGCATGTGCTGCGCCAACTCGCGGCGGTGCACTTCGTGCTCGCCTTGAGCACGCGCCGCCTCGGCGGCCATGCGCTCGTGTTCCGCCTGCTCGGTACGCAACGCCTCGACGATCGCCAGCGCTTCAGTCAAGCGTGTGGACGCAAGCCCAACACGCTCCTTGAGCGGCACCAAAGCGGCATCGAGGGCCGCAATGCGGTTGTCGTTCTGAGTGCGAGCCGCATACAAGCGCAGCGTAGTCTGGTTGGCGCGCTCTTGAGCACCGCGCAAGGCCTGCGATTCGCGATCCAGCTCCACCTGAGCTTGCGCACGCTCCATGTGCGTTTGATGCGCCGCGCGCGCACGCGTCTCCAACTCTGCCAGTTCGGTAGCGAGGCGCTGCAACTCGGCCTCACGCTCCGAGAGCAACGCGGACAGTCGTCCGGCACGCTCGCCTTCCTCACGCGCGGATTGCTCGCGTTGCGCTGCACGCGAAGCCAGTTGCGCACGACGCTCATCCACCATGCGCCCGTCACCCGACAACCGCGACGCATCGGCCGTCAACGTCTCGATGCGTGCAGCAAGAACTTCCGATTCCTGCTGGCGCAACTGGAGTCCTGCCTCGGCCTCATCGCGCGCAGCACGCGCCTGAGCGATGTGCTCCTCATGCGCGGTGGCCTGTGTACGCAGCGACAGCAACTCCTCAGCGCCTTGGTGTGCACGATGGCGCAACAAGCGTGTGCGTCCCTGTGCCCATTCATCACGGGCCGCAACCCAGCGTTCTGCTTTGCCTGCTTGGATCTTGAGCGAGCGCACGCGCGAGGCCAACTCGCCAATCAGGTCATCAAGGCGCGTCATGTCATCCGCGACACGCTTGAGGCGCAACTCCGCTTCGTTCTTGCGCTGGCGGTAACGCGAGACACCGGCCGCTTCCTCGAAGATGCGGCGCCGCTCGAGCGGATTGGCCGACAACACCGAGTCGATCTTGCCTTGTTCGAGCACGGAGTAGCCGCGGCTACCCAGGCCCGTGTCGAACAGCATCTCGCGCACATCCTTGAGGCGCACTTTCTCGCCATCGAGCAAGTACTCGCCCTCGCCGGACTTGAACACGCGCCGCGTGATCGACACCTCCGGCCCGCGCCCCTGCAAGATGTTCGCAGAGTTGTCGAGAGTCAGCGTCACTTCGGCCACGCCCAACGGCGGACGCGACGCGCTGCCCTTGAAGATGACGTCCGTCATCTCGGAACCGCGCATGGATGTCGGGCGCTGTTCACCCAAGACCCACCGCGTGGCATCGACAATGTTGCTCTTGCCGCAACCATTCGGCCCCACGACTCCCGTCAGTGTTTGCTGACCAAAGTCGAAGGTCGTACGGTCCGCGAAGGACTTGAAACCAAACAGTTGCAGTCGCTTGAGGCGCATGGTGCGGTTCTAGCTGTCCTCGGCGCGCGCGGCGCCAAAGTCCGGAGTGTCGAGCGTGTCGACAGAGAAAAGCGGGGCTGTGCCAGCACGACTCGCGCGTGGCAAAACCACCAACGGTGCTGCGCCCGACCGAATCCGCGCGCGGCGGGCAGTCAGACGCGAGAGAGTGTTAGCCAAGGGAGCGTCCTCGACGACGCGACCTTGAGCGGTGAGGGCTGCACAACCTTCGAGCAGTTCGCGCGGCTCAAACACGCCTTCACGCAAGGCGGCCAGCAACTGCGCTTGCGCATCGAGCGCAGCCTCACCACCGAGGCGCGCCATCTCATGTCGTGCGTGCAACTCGGCGGCGGCGGTGCAACCACCGCGCACGGAGACAGAGTCCTCATCAAACATGCGCGCTTGTTGCAGTGGCCATTGCCGCGCATCCAACTCGGCAAAGCGGCGCGCGGCGCTCTCGCAAGGCACGAGGTCGAGATGCACCACCATTCCACGCGCTGCGCCCAAGCGTTCACACGCCTCCGCGAGGAACGACAGCATGCGCGCAGCGGCCTCGGGACGCGCCTCGCCATCGCCATGCAAGCGCGCTGCTTCGCGCAAGCCTGTCGGCACAATCGCACAAGCGGCGCGACCCCGCAGGCGCGCACCTTCCAAGCGTTGGTTGCGGCGCTCCGCGGCCAACGTCTGGTGCGCATCCAAGGCCAGCTCCACCAAGTGTTGCAGTTCGGCGAACAGCAAGTCCTCGCGCCACGCACCTGCACGGCGTGCCGCGCGCGGCAAGTTCAAGGCTACGCCGCTGGCTGCGCGCAACGAGCCACGTTCACCCGCATGACGCACGAGACCATGGCCCAGCGGCCGAGCCTGCGTTTCGCCGAAGGACAAGCGCACCAGACGACGCTCGAGCAAGCGCTCCAGCGCCATGCGTCCCATCTCATCTTCGTCGCTGAGGCGCGCAGCCAGGCTCAAATCCAGCACGCACAGCGGTGTGCGCTCGTCGGCTTCGGCCAAGTGAGCCAACTCACTGAGCACTTGAACCAACTTGGTGCGCTCGCGGGGCGTCAACTGAGGCGCGCGCGTGGCCAACACCAACTCGATCGGTCGGTTGGCAGCTGTTGACACCGCGGCCAGTGCTTGCAACCAGCCGCGCAGCGCTACAGAACCTTCGCCGCGACGCTCGCGCACCAACGCCCCCAAAGGCTCCAGTGCCTCATCCAACACCAAGGCTGTCGAGACGCCGTGAGCCGCCGTCGCAATCTCATCCAACGCGCCGAAGGCAGCGCGCGCGCCCGGCTCGCCATCGAGGAACGCTTCCAACGGCATCGCGTGGGCCAGCGATTGATGCGGCGAGTTGAGGCCCATCACATGGATGTCGCCAGCCAGATGATGCTCGACGGTCGACGCCGGCAAGAGATGCTCTTGTGCCCAGCGCAACAAGACCTCATCCGCGATGCGCGAACGCGGATAGACCTCGGTCGCCAACCACTGCGCAAGATCGGCACGCGGCACAGACACTGGGCGCGCACGCGACAAGGCAGCGGAAGCTCCACGCTCGACCAACGCGTCATCCACCAACTCGCGAATCAGCGTGGTCGTCAAACGTCGCAGACCACTGGCGAGCACCTTGGCTTCCACCTGCGCGGCGACCTCTTCGGCTTGCGCGCGCGGCAAATCCGCCTCACCCATCAGCGCGGCAACGATGCGGTCCTTGCGCCACGGCTCCAAACCCGCGGAATCCTGCACCATCACGCCTTGGCGCGGCTGCGCAAGGGAGTCCTGCGTGGCGGCGCGAATGCGCGCCCGCCGATCGCGATACAGGATGTAGCTCTTCGCTACGGGGAAGCGCCCCAACTCGACGAGAGCCTGCTCAACGAAGTCTTGGATGGCCTCGATCGGAGGCACAGCACCACCGCGCTCGCTGCCATAGCGGCGCTCGACAGCAAGACACACAAGCTCGGCGACTTCGCGCGCCAGTTGCGGATCGTCGTCGCCCACCGACTGTTGCGCACGCTGGACCGCCGACTCGATCTTGGCGCGATCAAAGTCGACCTCGCGCCCATCACGCTTGGCTACGCGCTCGACGCGCGGGCGACCATCACGGCTGCCCGTCGACTGTGCTCGCGAGTCGTTCACGAGCCCGCTCCGCCCTTGCTGTCATGACCGGGCTTGGCCTCTAGGATCGGCCGCAATTCGTCAAGGAATTGCGACACATCCTTGAACTCACGATAGACCGACGCGAAGCGCACATAGGCCACATGGTGGATCTTGCGCAGCTCTTCCATCACGAGGCCGCCGATGACCGAGCTAGGGACCTCGCGGTCGTACTCCTCTTGGCAACGCGCCTCCACATTGGCGGCCGCGGCCTCCAGCTGTTCGATTGAGACCGGCAGCTTCTCGCATGCGCGGATCATGCCGGCCAACACACGCTCGCGCTCAAAGCGCACCCGCTCGCCACTCTTCTTAATCACGCGGAGCGGCGTCTCTTCAATGCGCTCGTAAGTCGTGTAGCGCAGGAAGCAGGCCAGGCACTCGCGGCGGCGACGGATCACCCCGCCATCGGACGACGCACGCGAGTCGACGACGCGGTCGTTGTCCTGTTTGCAGCGGGGGCAGCGCATGGGGGGTGGGTGCAGGCCGACGGAGGGCGGTATCCGCTAGGCCTTGCAGGCGACTGAGATTCGCACGCAATCCCTAGGGTGTCAACGCGCCGGACGGGTCGTCCGCCAAGTCGTCGCCACAAGTCTCATTTGCCCAGACAGAAACGCGAGAAAATGCGGTCCAGCACATCCTCGGGGGTGCTTTCGCCACCGAGCGAGCCGAGGGCGCTCTGGGCTCTGGCCAGGTGCTCGGCGGCCAGTTCCAGACCCCCTTCCAGGGCCTCCAAGGCGGCACTCAGCTCGACCAGCAGCTCATCCAACGCCAAGGCTTGGCGCGCGGCGGTCTCGCGGCCAATCCCGGCTCCCTCCACTTGGGCGACCAGCAGCTCCCGCAGGACCTGACGCAAACGGTCCACGCCATCTCCCGTGAGCGCCGAAACGGCGACGGTGGGCAAGCCCGGGAGGCACGGTGCCGCAGCAGCTTCGGGGCGGTCGGTCTGATTCCACACCAGCAACCGCGCAGCGCCTTCGGGCAGCTCGGGGGCGCGCCCCAAAGGCAAGGTCGCATCGGCCACCCACAGCCCCACATCCGCCACAGCCACGCGCTCGCGTGCGCGGTCTTGTGCGGCTTGCTCCAGCGCAACGCGCAGAAGCGTTCCAGCCTGATCCGCGGGCTCTTGCGGAAGGTCCACGGCCCCGAGCCCCGCAGTGTCCGTCAGCTCCACCACAAGGCCTGCCATGTCAAGTGTACTGGACAGCGGATCACGCGTAGTACCGGCTTGAGGCGACACCAGCGCTCTGTGTTGTCCCAAGAGCGCGTTGTAGAGGCTGGACTTGCCCGCATTGGGGGCCCCCACCAGCACCACGCGTGGCACTCCTTCGGTGCGTGGGCGCGCATGGACCATGGCCCGCGCCCGCGTAGCCGCCGCCAACGCGCGCAGCACACACGCCTCCACTTCGGCACGCGGGACGGCAGCCGTATCTTCTTCGGCAAAGTCGAGCGCCGCCTCGCACAAGGCGCGCGCATCGAGCAATGCCTCGCGCGTGCCGTCCAGTTCTCTTGACAAGCCGCCGGCCAACAAATCCAGCGCAGCGCGCGCATCGGCAGCATTGCGGGCCGTCGCCAGCGCCAGCACTCCTTCGGCACGCACCAAATCCAGACGCCCGTGTTCAAAGGCCCGCCGCGTGTACTCACCGGGTTGTGCTGGTTCCGCACCCGCGGCCAGCACACGAGCCAGGGCAACGTCCAGCAAGGCGGGAGCTCCGGGCAAGTGCAACTCCACGCACTCTTCGCCGGTGAATGACCGCGGCGCCCGCATCACCAACAACGACGCTGCGATGGCTTGCGAACCATCCTCGAAGTGCACCGGGTACACGCCCCGCGGCACATCCAGCAACGCGGCACCTTCACGACAACAGCGTGCAGCAACAACCAGCGCCTCAGGGCCAGATAAGCGCAGGATCCCGCGCAAGGCGGGGCCCGGCGCGGAAGCAATCGCCGCGATGGTCGAGCGAGCGCTCACTTCTTCTTGCCGCGCTGCTTCTCGATCTCCTCGAGGCGGCGCTGTTGCTCCTTCATCATGCGCGCAAGGAAGCCATCTTTCTTCTTGGGCTCTTCCTTCTCATCGATAGGCCAGTACTTCTTGATGACCTTGATCTCAATGATGCCCAGCGTGGACTGGGTGATCATGTAGAGCGACAAGCCCGCAGCGTAGTTGTAGAGGAAGATGCCCATCACCACAGGCATCCACATCATCATCTTGTACATCATCTGCGCCTGCTCGTCGGACGGCATGGGCATGCTGCGCTGCTGCCAAATCCACATCACCACCATGATCGGCGGCAGGATGTTGAGCGCGGCCACGGGGCCGAAGAACGGCAGATCGAAGCCGAACGGGATCAACTGGTCAGGCAGCGACAAGTCCTGCACGAGACCAAGGAACGTCTCGTGGCGCAGGTCAAAGCTCACACCAACCGCACGGAACAGACCGATGAAGATCGGGATCTGCAGCAGCGGCGGCAAGCAACCACCAAGCGGCGGGAAGGCGCCCTCTTCCTGCATGATCTTCGCTTGCTCTTGACGCAGGCGTGAAGGATCGTTGGCGTGCTTCTTCTTGAGCTCGTCGATGCGCGGTTGAATGCGCTTCATCTTGCTCTGGTACTTGGACATCGCCGTCTGTGAGCGACGGTTGATGGGGAACAGCACCAAGCGCACGAAGATCGTCAGCAGGATGATCGCGAAGCCCCACGAGTTCGTCACTGTGTGGAAGAAGCCCA
Source organism: uncultured Planctomycetota bacterium (assembly GCA_903829565.1). Lineage (GTDB taxonomy): Bacteria > Planctomycetota > UBA1135 > UBA1135 > SXXH01. The sequence goes on along the minus strand of CAIKQM010000564.1, from coordinate 758 downwards.
GCACAGCCAGCAAGGCCTTCGCGATGCCCGACACAAAGCCCAGATCGTGATCGATCAAGTGGCGGAAGGTGGGATCCGCAGCCTTGAGCTCGTCACGATTCTTGGTGCCCAAGTAGTAGTCGTAGCGCCATGTGCGCGCGACGGCACCTTGTTGCGGCACATCCAGGCCCAGCGTCAGTTCCGTCTCCAGTTGACGCCACTCGCGGCCGCGCATGTCGGGATGCGCGCTCAGCCAGGCTTCGTCACGCTGCGCGCGCCACCCGGCGCCCAGCAGTGTGGCGCGATCCGCTTCGGTCTGACCAGAAAGCAAGGCCGCGTAGTACTTCGTGTGCACGCCGGCCCAACCAATGGGTGCGGGCACTTGCAGCGTGCCGGAAGAGACTTCGCCCGTCTCATGTGTCTGTTCGATCGCGAGCAAACCATCGGCGTCATCGCTCACCGCTGACCACGCGATGGCTTCGGGCTCCTTGTAGAAGGAGTCACCCGAGTCCGGCTGCATGCCCGCGGCGGGCACCAACACAAAGTCACGCCGGCCGGCCTCGTTGGAGCTTTCGTTCTTGAGCTCCAACTCAAGGCGCAAGCGCTTGGCGCCTGGCTCGGCAATCAAGCGCTTGGTGAAGACCATGCCCGTGCCGGGCGCGTACTCCCACTCGATGCCCTTGTCCTGCCCCTTGTCTTGCACAGGGCGCATGACCCAGAGCGCCTTGTCGAAGCCTTCGCCGGCGATGCTCTTGGCCGACGGACCGGCGCGCCACACC
>CAIKQM010000563.1 GCA_903829565.1 uncultured Planctomycetota bacterium | reverse complement strand
ACATGCAGGGCCTCGCGCCCGCTCTCATAGTGCATCCAACGCGCGATCATCGTCTTGCCCACGCCGCGTTCACCGGACACGACGACCGTGGTGCGCGCGCGCGCGGCGATGACCACGCGGCGTGCGAACTCCAACACATCGCGCCTGCTAGTATCCCAGACAGGCGCCCAACCATCTTCTTGCGCATGCACATCCTGGAACGCCGCCAAGCGCAATGCCGGCGCACGTTCGGCTGCGTACTGCAAAGCCGGCGCCGCACGGAAGGCCGCAAAGTCGCGTGAACGCACCGACTCGTAGACCAACAGCGCAGCAGTCCGGCCTTCCAGTTCGAACGGCAAGACTTGGCCGGAACGCGCCTCACGACTACACGCGAGGCGCTCGTCAGGCTCGTCCCAACCGACACAGGTGCGCAGGGACATGGCCCGCGTCACCGCGCGGGCTTGGCCTGCCGGCGCTTGCAATAGCGAGAGCAAGCCGCCGTGCGCAACTTCCAGCGCTTGGCCGCCTTCGGGCAAGTAGCCGCGCCACAAGCGTTGGTTGACCTTCATGCCCAACTGCTCCACCACGAAGGCGAACTCGGCTCGTGTGTGCGGCCATTGAGTCTGTGCAGACGGCTCACATGCGCGCGCCGACTCGCGGTTCGCACCAACAGGCGCCTGCTGCGCGGAACGCAATGAGACCGCCAAGGTTTGAGCCCACGCGCGCAGGGTGTGCTGCGCCGGCGCTAGATGATGCTCGAACTCTGCATGCAACCACCCCATGGGTTCGCCTTCAGCATCCACGATGGGAGCCAAGGCCACACACACGCTGTGCGTACCGAGCACACCCTCCAGCGGGCCGGCGCCATCGCGTCGATGGTCGATCTGCACGGCCACACTCGCCAGCAAACGCGCCTCACGACTGGTGGGCACACTCAGGCTTTCGTCGCGTTCGCGCGCATGCGTGGTGACACGCTCGCGCAAGCCAGCGGATACTTCGGAGCGCACCAAGTGCACACCCTGAGGCCCGTGCGCGTACACCAGCAAGGCGCAAGCGCCGCACGCCGCGCGCTCGAAAGGCGGCACATAGCGCGGCTGTCCGGGCTCTGGCGGTCGCGCAGGCAGCGCTGTGTAAATCTCCCCCAGTCGCTCGCGCAGCTCCCATGCAGCGCTGGCGGACGGCTGCGGCTCAAGGCCCAGCGCCAAGAGGCGGGCTTGAGGCCAATCACCTACGGCACAGGCTGCCCAAGCAGCCAAACGCCTAAGTTCCCCGTCCTGACTACGTGCGGGCTCGGCCTGCAGACCCTCCACGAGGACTTGATGGGCCTCGCGAGCTGCACCGCGTTCCAACAACACAGCAACCAGTGCTTTCCACGACTGCATGTCCCAGCGCGTCCGCAGTCTGTCACGCAAACTTGACTCTGCCGCACGCCATTCGCCACAGGCATGCTCGATGCGCGCCCGCCACAGCACGAGGCTGGACTCTTCAGCACCACAGCGCTTCCACGCCTCCAACAGCCGCAAGGCCCACGGCCGCGGCTCTACATGGGCTTCCTCGGGTGTAGGCAACCAAGGATGGTCCTCGGCATGATCATCCAGTACGCGCCAGGCACGCCGCACATCACCTTCAAGAGTGCCCAAGACCAACCACGTGCCAGGGCCCGCCAAGGCAGCAATCGCGCGCTGCAGCAACACCTCAACGGCAGCGCGCAGGTCACCTTGCGCAGCGCGCTCCAGCTCACTGCGCGCAGACTCCCAACCTAGGCTGGTGCGGCCGCCATCGCCAGAGCAAGCATCGTCGACCAACAGCTGCAAACAACGCACCAAACGCTGTGCGCGGTCTAGGCGCGCGGCAGACGACTGCGGCAACAAGGCCGCTACCGGATCATCCACGAGCGCCATCGAGCACCTCCACGCGTCCAGATTGTTTGACAGAGGACAACACTGCCGGCCAGCGACAAGGAGCTAACGACTGTGACCAGGCGTTCGCGTCCTCGGTCCGGCCTTCCGCGAGACAAGCGTGCACAACCAGAGCATGGTGCGCTTCATTGGGTTGTAGCTCCCAAGCAGCAATGGCCAACTCTGATGCCAAAGGCCACTGTCCGCATTCAGACGCGAAGGCGCGCCGTAGCACGCACGGTGCCTCAGACTCAGACAACAAGCACGCTTGCAGTACCGCGGCTGTTTGCAAACGCCAGTTCTGCACATACGAGTTGAGGTCTGGCTGCAACGCCTGCGCCAAACGCACGCGTGCAGCTTCCGCACACGCCAGCGCGCAGGCTTCGCGCTCCAATCGCAGCAACGCGATCTCCACTTCCTCGAGCACAATCGGGCGGAGCACCGGCAAGTGATCAGCGTGCACGTTTACCACCCCTGTGAGCAGTCACTTGCGTAGTCACTGCGTCCCGCGCGCCATCCAAAGGGGCCAGCAAATGCTCGAGCGCCGTGCGTGCAGCGCGCGCTTGGGCAAGGGGTGCCACTGGCTCGATCAAAGCCCCCTCGCGCTTCATGACGAAGGCGAAGAAGGCCGCACGACAATCAGCCTCGAGCGCATTGAACGCCCGGCATGCGGCCGCAACAGCACTGGCATCCAAACGCAGCGGTGTGGCGAGCAGGCGCAGCGCCTCGCTGGGCGCATGGTTAGCGCCGTCCTCGCGCAGACAATCGTCCACGGCCCGATCCACATGCGCGCACAACCAGACACGCAACTCGGGGCGACCTTGGTAGCGCGCAGCAGCATGCGCCACATGCGCAAAGGTACGCAGCAAGACTCGATCCGCATCCAACAACAGGCTTCGTTCGATCAAGCGCTGGCCTATGCGCGCACGCAAGTGCAACGGATCCTCGCGCACGATCTTGGCTAAGACCTCGCGCGCGCTCGCACCGCACAGCAGCAATCGCCAGCGCACGTCGTCCGTCTCCATTGACGCGGGCGCACTTGTGAGGTTCGGTGCGGAGGGCTGTCGGCGGGGAGCACTAGCCGGCGTAGCGGAGCGGGCAACGGACTTGCGTACCAAGGGAGACTCCTGCGGGGGCAGAGGTGGGGCGCACGCCGTGCGAGGGAATCCCCCGCCTCCAGCGCGCACGAAAGTCAGGCTAGAAGCGAGTTGCCGATTCCGGGGACTAGGAAAATGTGGATCGGGACGCAGTGTGGACCACTCTTCCAAGCTGCAATTAAGAAAACTGATCTCTGTTAGTTAGTTACGGCGACTATTTAGGAGACCCCCGCGTGTCACTCATGGGACAAGGCCCACGGCGGATGCCGCTGATTCCCCATTTCGGTCACCGGTACTGGGCAGTCACCGTTCCCGCGCACAGGCGACAAAGCCCCTACCCCCACGCTACTCTGACCGATTGGACCAGTGCGCCAAGCCCCCCGCTTGGCCCCCACGACCACACCGCATGGACAAGTTGCTGCAAGGTAAGACCGGCCTCGTGCTCGGCGTCGCCAACCGACGTTCGATCGCTTGGGCCTGTGCCCAATCTCTCTCCAAGGCCGGCATGCGTCTCGCCCTGACCTACATGGGCGACCGCATGGAGAAAGGTGTGCGTGAACTCGCCGCCGAACTACCGGATTCGATCGTCTTGCCGTGCGATGTGACGCAACCGGCGCAGATCGACGCGGTGGCGCAAGCTGTCAAGGAAGAGTTCGGTGGACTCGATTGCTTGGTGCACGGCGTGGCTTTCGCCAAGCGCGAAGAGCTCCAAGGCGACTTCTTCAACACCTCGCGCGAAGGCTACATGGTCGCGCATGAAGTGTCCGCGTACTCACTCGCGGCCATGACACGCGCCGTCTTGCCGTTGATGGAAGGCCGCCAGGGCTCGATCATCACGTTGTCGTACATCGGTGGCGAACGCGTGGTGCCCAACTACAACATCATGGGCATCGCCAAGGCAGCACTCGAGGCGAGTGTGCGCTATCTGTCGCATGACTTGGGACCGCGCGGCATCCGCGTCAATGGCATCAGTGCGGGACCTATCCGCACCTTGTCGTCGGCGGGTGTGTCGGGCTTCACCGACATTCTGGACGAAATCGCCAAGAAGGCACCGCTGCGCCGCAATGTGACCGCTGACGAGGTGGGCGACACATGCCTGTTCCTCGCCTCGCCGCTGTCGCGTGGCATCACCGGCTCGATCGTCTATGTCGATGCCGGCTATCACATCATGGGCGTGTGAGCGGCGCGCTACTCGCGGCCTCCACTGCCATCACGCTCTTGCTTCTCGCGTTTGAGGCGCCGTAGCTCTTCGGGTGACGGCGGAGGCGGGGGCGGAGGGCGTTGCGGCCCGCGTTGCTGGTCCAACTCAAGCTGTGCTTGTGCGGCGCGCTCCTTTGCCCGCGATTCGTAGACGCGCCGGCGCAGTTCGCGCGCATCCCACACGAGAGCAGCGGCGGGCACATCACGCCGCTGCGTGACCAGCGCATCAGCAGCCAAGAGCCACAGGGCAATCCCGCCATCTAGACGCAGCACTTGCCGGTCCGCGCCAGCCAGATCAGGCAACCACGCGCGCCCCCACAAGTTGCCGCGCAAACGCAACGGCTCGTCGCGTTCCAAGTGTGACCACAAGCGCGCCACGGGGGCGAGCACCACATCCTTGGTGTCCGCCGCGAAGGCCGTCAAGCGGGCTGTCAAGTTTGCTTGCATGGCCACACTCGGCAACTTGGAGGCTTGCAACCAACCGCGCTCGCTGCGCGTGGCCAGTGTGCGCCAATCAGGCAAATCGCCAAGCACCAAGGGCGCGCCAATCCCCTTCAAGGCCCGCAAGGCCCGGTCGAATCGCTCGGGCGCAGCCTCACCGGCGTCGTAGGTGACCAAAGCCAAACTGTCGAGCGCGACCACCAGAGTCGGCTTGTGCTCCTTCGTCAAGCGTGCTTGACGCTCCAAATCCGCCAGCACGTCACGACCTGCCAAGGTGTCCAGGTGCTGCACCACCGCTTGGTGCGGGGCGAGAACGCCCTGCTCGACCACATCCGCCAGTGAGACCGTAGCGCCGACTTCGGCAGCCCAGCCAGCCCCCAACGACAACTCGGAACCGATCACCACCACCTTGCCCAAGAGCGGAGCTTCGACCACGGGCGCCGGAACGGTGGTAGGCGGCACGGTCTGCGCTGGCAATGCAGCAACGACAGCCAGGGGCGAGACCAAGGCCAGCAACGTGAGTAGGCGCATGCAGTTCATGGGTGCGTAACCTGAGCGGTGCTTCTAGCCTACATCGGACGCTCGGCCGACAAACTTCTTCCACGCATAGCAGTTCCCTGTGCGGCCGGGCAGCCGGGTGGACTACGATGGCCCTCTATGGCCGAGCCTGCCACACCCGTGACCCGTCCAACGGTCGAGCGCTACGACCATTTTGTCACCTGTGCCCGCGGTCTGGAGCCGCTGCTGCACGAAGAGATGAAGGGCCTCAAGCTCGGCAAGCTCGAACGTCAAGTCGGCGGAGTGCAGTTCACCGGCACGGCTCTGGAAGCTGCGCGTGCCAACCTAGAGTTGCGTACGGCGATTCGCGTGCTGCGGCGCGTGGCGCTTTTTGAAGCACCGGATGAAACCAGCTTTCACGCCGGTGTGGCCGCCATCGAGTGGGAGAAGCTCGTGGATGCCAACACCACGCTGCGCGTTGACGCAACCTCGACCGATAGTGCGCTGGACCACACGCACTATGTGGAGCAACTGACGAAGGACGCCATCTGTGATCGCTTCCGCGAGCGCACCGGTGGGCGTCCTACCGTCGACTTGGACGACCCCGCACTGCCCGTGCGCGTGCACTTGTACAAGGATCGCTGCAAGGTGCACGTAGACACCTCTGGCGATTCCTTGCACAAGCGCGGTTGGCGGGTGCACCAAGGCAAAGCCCCGCTGGCAGAGACCTTTGCAGCGGCACTCGTGCTGTATTCCGGCTGGGACCGCAAGTCGCCGTTGGTCGATCCGTTCTGCGGTTCGGGCACCATTCTGGTCGAAGCGTTGATGTTGGCGTGCAACATCGCACCGGGCTTGTTCCGCAAGCGCTTTGCGTTCGAGCGTTGGAAAGACCACGACGTGCGCGCTGTGCAACGCTTGCGCGACGAGTTGAAGGCGCGCATCCAGGCACCAGCCAAGCTCCAAGTCATCGGACGCGATCATTCACAGGAAGCGTTGCAAATGGCGCGTGAGAATCTCGAGGCCGCGGGTGTCGCCAAGTACGCGCGCTTCGAGCACGGACGCGCCGAGGCCTACGAGCCCAAGCGCGGTTGGAACGCCTGGATGATTGCGAATCCGCCGTGGGGCGAGCGCATCGGCGATGAACGCGAAGTGCGCATGGCTCTCGAGGCCTTGGGCGCGCAACTGCGCGCCAGTGGCAGCGGCTGGACGGTCTGCATGCTCTCCGGCAATCCCGAAGTAGAACGGGCCGTGGGCTTGGGTGCGGCGCCCTACGCGACATGGCACAACGGCGGCATCGAGTGCCGTGCCGTTGTCAAGCGTATTTGACCACTACTCGGCCTGCACTTCGACGCGCACGGCACCGTCGACAGCAATCCACGCCCGCACAAGATTCGGGCGGCAGCACACGGGACAATCCTCCACGTACTCTTGTGCGGCACCGTTCTCGTGCTCGATCCACACTTGCACGCGCTCGCCGCACGCAGGGCAGCAGTAGCTGGCTTCTGGATCAAAGGCCTCGGTGGCAGCGGCCCTTTCCGTCAAGGGCACGCACTGCCAGCGCCCGTCGGGCAGCTCCGTCCAGCGCACTGCCACCGAGGCGAAGCAGTGCGGACACTCTTCTTCTACCTGCGCCGCACCGTGATCGCGCCATGCCGGGTCAAGCCACAGGGGGCTCGCCACAGCACAGCGCGGACACACGAAGTTGGGCTCAGGTTCTGCGCCCGTAGTCATCAGTGGTGGTGACCACCGGGACCATGCACATGACCGTGCTGCAACTCGGTCGCCGATGCGGCGCGCACGTCCACGATCTCGATGTCAAAGTGCAGCGTCTTGCCGGCCATCGGGTGGTTCAGGTCCACGACGACATGATCGGCGGAGACTTCCTGCACGTACACCTGCGTGACGCCATCTTCGTCTTCGGCGGTGAACATCATGCCGGGCTCGATCTCGACATCGGTCGGGAACTGCGTGCGCGGGACCTTCTGCACCCCGCGCGGATCATGCTCGCCGTACCCTTCGGCGGGCGTGACCACGACTTTCTTCTGGTCGCCCTTCTTGAGTCCGGTCAGCGCCTTCTCGAGGCCAACCACGATGTTGCCCATGCCGTGCAAGTACGCCAGCGGCTGGCCACCTTCATCGCGGGACGTGTCGATGACATTGCCCGCGTCGTCGGTCAGGGTGTAGTGGATCTGTACAGCAGTTTTGTCAGCGATGAGCATCGGCACAGCGTAGCGACGAGCCTTCTCGAATGGCTCAAAAAAAGAGCCTAGTGCGGGCCTCAGCCGCGCAAGTCATCCAGCAGCTTCAGCCCTGCTCGGGTTCTCAGCAGGCTCACGACGAGCAACACACCAAGCACAGCTGCAGAGCCATACTCCAACCAACCCACCGCTCCGTGCATGCAGGCTTCGGCTTGTGCAGCCACACCGGCTGGGGCCCACAGATTGACCAGTGCCCCCAACAACAACGCGGAGGCGCACAGGGCTGTCAGTTGGACCAACACGAAGCGCCAACCGAGGTTGCGCGCCAACACCACGAGCGTGGCGCTGTTGGTAGCGGGCCCCACCAACAAGAACACGAGCGCTGCACCAGGAGACAGCCCCTTGGCCAGCAGCGTCGCGGCAATCGGCGTGCTCGCGGAAGCGCACACATACAGCGGCACGCCAATCACCAACATGGCGAGCAAACCTCCGAAGCCTTGGAGAGACTCCGTCTCCAAAGCATCCAGCGGCAGGAATGCTCCCAAGATGCCTGCAATGACGAGGCCGACCAGCAGCGACGGCGCCACATCGTCCAAGACATCCACATAAGCAAAGCGCAGCACCGCAAGGACTGGATTAGACGGTGCCTTGGCAGGACCAGACTCGTGTACCGGCTTAGCCCTTTGCACAAGCGGCGCGGTGGTGGGTGCACTCAACTTGAACGGCGCAGCAAGTTTGAGCTCAGTGCCAGGCTCGGACTTGGCGCAGCAGCTGCCAGTTTCCTTGACAGGCTCCGGCGGAGGCGCGCACTTGGGGCAATCCGCTCCGGGGGCTTGCGCAGGTTCGCGATCCAGGCCGGACTTGACCAGCCAGTTGACGGCTGCACCGGACGCAAAGGCCGTCAACACCGCAGCCACCGGCCGCACGATGGTCATGAACGGTCCCAGCAAGCTCCAAGAAGCCGCGACCGAATCCACGCCTGTTTCCGGCGTAGAAATGCTGAAGGCACTAGTCGCTCCCTTGCTGGCGCCGCCTTTGCGCAAGGCCAGAGCGACCGGCACGACAGAGCACGAGCACAAGGGCAGAGGTGCTCCCACGGCCGCGGCCCATGCCACGGACTTGAGATCATCACCACCCATCTTGCGCGCCAAGAACTCCGTCGAGATCCAACGCTTCACGATCCCCGCCAAGAGGAAGCCCACCAGCAGCAGCGGCGCCATCTGCAGGTACAGCCCCCACGAAGACGCGAACACGGCCTCCAGTTGAGGAGTCAGCGGTCCAAAGCCACTCAAGCTGACGGCTGTGATGCCAATCCCCGCCAACACCGCGAGCAATTCGCGCCCGGGGCGCTTGGCGCCGTGGAAGACCTCTGGCAACAGATCGCACACCGCCACATACAAGAACGTGCCGAGCGCGAAGCCGGTCAACAGCGGGTCGAGCTCAGGAGACCACTGCAGCACCGAAGCGCCCAACAAAAGGCCCGCCGGCTCGACCAGGGTGAACAACCCCAGCCACACCAGTGCGCGCCGCAACGGCATACCCGCCAAACGCAACACCGTGGCCAACGAGAACGTCTCCGTGGCCTTGTGCAGCAGAATGGAGATCAAGAGCTGCGTGCCCATGCCATTGGGGCTTTGCAACGCACCGGCATAGGCGAAGCCAGCCGTGGCCGCATGCAACGTCAAACCGACGAGGGTCGCCACCCACAGGACGCGGTGCGGGTTGTCGTTGGCCTCCGGTTCAGCAGCTCCGGTCTCTTCATGGGCGTGCCCATGATGATCATGCCCGTGGTGATGATGCGCATGCCCACCGCCCGCGCGACGCAGCCACACGCGCTCGATCGCGAACAACAGCAGCAAGCCCGCCAAAGCGGCGACCCATGGGCCGATTCCGTGCGGGACAGGGCCATGGTTGTGGCCCTCGTGCAGCTCGCCCCCCGCTAGGTGCGGCAGCAAGTGCAGGAAGATGGTCCCCAGGAAGATGCCCGCCGCCAGGGCCACGAACAGGTGCAGGCCCCGCTCGGTCCAGCGGCGCTGCAAGGGTAGGAGCGCGCCTAGAACGCCTGCGCCTAACAGCAACAGGGCTACATGGCTGGTCGTGAGGGCATCCACAGGCCGATTCCGGACCCTACTTGTACGCCGCACATGCCCTTCATGGAAGGACCGCTAACGCGCGAGGGCATCTTCCGTACGAGTTGCCCCACACGGCTAGCAGCTTGGCATGGGGAATCCTTGCCAAGCCGCTGGCCGCGCGGACAATGCTGCCCCCCATTGCGGTGCGCCGCATCCGGAACAGGCCATGTGGCCTCCGGAGGCCGGACCCGCGAACCTAGACAGAGCCTCATGATCGCAATCCAAGACCTGTGCAAGGATTTCGGACCGCTCCGCGCGGTCGACCGGATCAGCTTCGAAGTCAAGAAGGGCGAAGTGCTCGGCTTCCTCGGCCCCAACGGCGCGGGCAAGTCGACCACGATGAAGATGCTGACCGGGTTCCTCACCCCGACCTCGGGCCGCGCCTCTATCTGCGGTCACGATGTGGCCACCGCACCGTTGGAGGCCAAGCGGCAGCTCGGCTACCTGCCGGAAGGCGCGCCCGCATACGGCGACATGACGCCGGCTGCGTTCTTGGACTTCATCGCTGACATCCGCGGACTCGCGGGGGCGACGAAGGCGGAGCGCATCGCCAAGGTTGTCAAGCAAGTGCACCTCGAAGCGGTGCTCCACCAGCGCATTGAGACCCTCTCGAAGGGCTTCAAGCGGCGCGTGGGCTTGGCGCAAGCCATCTTGCATGACCCGCAAGTGTTGGTCCTGGACGAACCGACCGACGGCTTGGACCCGAATCAAAAGCACGAAGTGCGCACGCTCATCCAAGAGATGGCGCCCGGCAAGGCCATTGTGCTGTCGACCCACATCCTCGAAGAAGTCGAGGCGGTGTGCACGCGCGCGATCATCATCGCCAGCGGGCGAGTGCTGTTCGACGGCACGCCACAGGAGTTGGCCGCGCGCGGTCCGCTCGACACAGTCTTCCGCAAGATCACCACCAGTGGCTCTGCCACCAACCAATCCTGAGGCGCAAGGCACGACCGTGAAGACCACCCTCGTCCTCCTCAAACGCGAACTCAACGGCTACTTCGCGACTCCCGTCGCGTATGTGTTCATCTTCTTCTACTTGATCGCCATGTCGTTGCTGCCGTTCTATCTCGGTGGCTTCTACGAGCGCGAACAAGCGGATTTGCAGCCGTTTTTCGCCTTCCACCCGTGGCTGTACTTGTTCCTGATCCCGGCCATCTCGATGCGCTTGTGGGCCGAGGAACGCAAGAGCGGCACCATCGAGTTGCTGATGACCTTGCCGGTGTCGATGGCCCAAACCGTGCTGGGCAAGTTCCTCGCGGCGTGGATGTTCGCGGGCATCGCGCTGGTGCTGACCTTCCCGATCTGGTTGACCGTCAACTATCTCGGCCAGCCCGACAACGGTGTCATCGCCGCCAGCTACATCGGCAGCTTCTTGCTTGCTGGTGGCTACCTCGCGGTGGGTTCGTTCCTGTCGGCGCTGACCAAGAATCAGGTCATCGCCTTCGTGTTGACCTTCGTGGTCGGCTTGGTGCTGGTGCTGGCGGGAACGCCGGCAGTGCTCGAACCGCTCGCGGGTGCAGTGCCCAGCAGCGTGCTGGATGCCGTGCGTTCGTTCAGCTTCTTGTCACAGATGAACACCATCACGAGCGGTGTCATTGATGTGCGTGCGTTGACGTTCTTTGGCTCGTTGATCGGTGGTTCGCTGCTTGCGAACGCCATCGTCTTGGACCTCAAGAAGGCCGACTAAGAAGGAAGGAGCTCCAGCCATGAAGAATCTCATGTCCGCCACCGGACTCATCGTAGTCCTCGTGCTGTTCCTGGCCTTCAACGTCTTTACGGGCGCCTCGCTTTCGGGCGCGCGCATCGACATGACGGAGAACGGCCTGTACACGCTGTCGCAAGGCACGCGCAATGTGCTCAAGGATTTAAAGGAGCCGGTCACGCTGCGCTTCTACTTCTCCAAGGGCCTCGCGCAACAAGCGCCGGGCTTGGTTTCGTACGCACAGCGCGTGCAAGAACTCTTGGGCGAGTACGCCGCCGAGAGTAATGGAAACTTGACACTGCTGGTCAAGGACCCCGAACCGTTCTCGGACACCGAGGACGAAGCTGTGGCGTACGGCTTGAAGGGTGTCCCGATCTCCGGTGCAGGTGAAATGCTGTACTTCGGACTCGTGGGCACGAACTCGACCGATGCCACCGAGGTGATTGAGTTCTTCCAAGACAGCCGCGAGGAGTTCTTGGAGTACGACCTCACGCGCCTCGTCTACAACCTGGCCAACACCAAGAAGAAGGTCGTGGGCGTGCTCACTGCGTTGCCGATGGACGGCAACCCGATGGCGCGCTTCAGCAATCCGCGCGCGGCCGCCGAGCCGTGGTACATCACGGAGTACCTGCGCCAGAGCTTCGATGTGCGCATGCTCCCGGCGACCAGCGAGACCTTCGATGCGGATCTCGATGTGTTGGTCGTGGTGCACCCGCAAGGCTTGTCCAAGCGCACGCAGTGGCAGATCGACCAGTATGTGATGAAGGGTGGCAAGGCCTTGGTCTTCGTCGACCCGATGTTCGAAGAGCAGCAAGTGCCGGAGGATCCCTCCAACCCGATGGCCGCGATGATGGCCGAGCGTGGCTCCGAGCTCACGGACTTGTTGGCGAGCTGGGGCGTGGAGATGAACAAGGACGAAGTCGCTGCTGACAAGGATCTGGCGCTGCGCGTGCAGTGGCAGACCGGACCGGTGGACTACGTGGTGTGGTGGTCGGCGCGAGCCGACAAAGACACCCTGGCCAAGGATGACTTGACCACGGCGGAGATCGATCAGATCAACTTCGCCACCACAGGTGTGGTGCGCAAGAAGGACGGCGCCACCACCACGGTGACGCAGCTGATCCAAACCACGAAGTCTTCGATGCGCGTCGCCAAGAGCAAGCTGCAGTTCGGGCCTAATCCGCCGGAGTTGCTGGAGTCCTTCCAATCGGAGAATGCTCCCCTGCCCATCGCCGTTCGCATCAGCGGCCCGGCCAAGAGCGCCTTCCCCGATGGCCGTCCGGCCAAGGAAGACGGCTCGGAAGAAGCTCCGGTCGAGTCGGTGCGCGAAGCCAGCAACATCCAAGTGGTGGTGGTCGCCGACGTGGATGTGCTGACCGACCGCTTGTGGGTGCGCGTGCAGAACTTCTTCGGCCAAAAGGTGGCCGTGCCGCAGGCCGACAACGCAACCTTCGTGTCCAACACAGTTGACAACCTCGCCGGCAGCACGGACCTGATCAGCTTGCGTTCGCGTGGTCGTTCGATTCGTCCCTTTGATCTGGTGGCCGAGTTGCGCAAAGAAGCCGAGTCGAGCTTCCGTGCCCAGCAAAAAGACTTGGAAGCCAAGCTCAAGGACGCTGAAACCAAGATCGCCGAGCTGCAGGCCAACAAGGACTCGAACAGCGCCTTGATCTTGTCGCCCGAGCAAGAAGCCGAGATCGAGAAGTTCCGCGAGGAGCGCATCAAGACGCGCAAGGAATTGCGCAACGTGAAGCACAACCTTGAGAAGGACATCCAAAAGCTCAAGACACGGCTGGTCCTATGGAACGCCGTGGCTGTACCGCTGCTGGTGGCCTTGATCGGGTTGTTGGTTTGGCGCGTGCGTCAGAAGCGCATGATGGAGGCGCGCACGGCTGCGCGTCGCAACTGAGGTATCCCGCAATGAATGCCAAGACATTGACTGGACTCGCTGTGACCGCCGCCGTTGTCGTGGGCGCGGCCATGTACATCTCGAAGGATTCGGGCAGCTCCGCACCCGTGGTGACGGAAGCTGGCTCGGGGCTCTTGCCGGAGCTGCAGGACATCCAACGCATCAACGATGTGACGGAGATCCGCGTGCAGCGCAACGACAAGAGCTACACCCTCAAGAAGACCGGCGAGGCATGGGGCTTGTCGGAGAAAGGTGGCTACCCCATCGAGACCTCGTCGGTGCGCAAGGCCCTGCTGGTGTTGCGCGACATGAAGCTCTTGGAGAAGAAGACCGCCAATGCCGAGCGCTATGCGCAACTCGACCTGGCGGATCCCAAGAGCGAAGGTTCCAAGGCCGTGCAGGTGGACTTGCTGAACGCCTCGGGAGCCACGCTGGCCTCGTTGGTGATCGGCAAGCAGATGGAACAGAAGGGTTCCTTTGAGTCGAACCAAACCTATGTGCGTCGCACCGGTGACGCACAGTGCTGGCTGGTGCGCGGCAAGGCCGAGTTCCACGAAGACCCGTCAAGCTGGCTTGACAAGAAGATTGTCGAGGTCAAGCGCGATCGCGTCGCCACCGTCTCCATCGCGCATCCCGATGGTGAGCGCTTTGACATCACGCGTGCGTCCAAGGATGTGGCTGACTACACCTTGGCCGACATTCCCGAAGGCAAGGAACCCACCTACCCGTCCGCGCCCGGATCCGTCGCCTCGGCCTTGGAGTGGGTGAATCTCGAGGATGTGACCCCGCTCGCCAGCGTGGACTTCGAGACGGGTGCTGGCCCGACCTCCGTGTTCACTACTTTTGACGGTCTGACCGTAACCGTGAAGACCAAGGACCAAGACGGCAAGAGCTGGGCGCGTTTCGACGTGTCGTGCGCTGAGACGGCGGAAGAGGCCGTCAAAACAGAGGCACAAACGCTGCAGAAGAAGCTCGCCGGATGGGCGTACCAGATCTCCAGCTACAGCCGCTCGAACTTCGGCAAGAAGAAGGCCGAAGTCTTGAAGGACAAGACGGCCGCCACCGGCGAGACCATGGGGCCCGGTGCCGGAGATGGCAGCGGCGTCACCTTGCCCGCCGATGGTGGTGTGCCTCCGGCGCAACCTCCGAGCGGTCAAACGCAAGGCAGCCACACGCACGCGGATGGCACCGTGCATGACGGTCCGCCGCACGACTGAGTGACCTGCAAGGTGACTACGCTTACGAGCGGCGCTGCTTCGGCGGCGCCGCTTGCATGTCACGCTTGACCACTTGCTCCTTCTTGAAGATCAGCAAGTGATTGAAGCCACGCAGGAAGAAGTTCCCTTCCTCGGCGGCCTTATGGAAGTTGGGCTTCTCTAACTTGCGGTTGCCGCGCACCACGGCCACTTGATCCACGGCCTTGCAGCCGAGTGCTTCGCACATCGACGACAAGCGCGCGCCCAGCGGCACAAAGCCCTTGCCCTTCTTGTACGAGTCCGACACGTACAACGCGAAGTAGCGCCGGTCGCGCAACACGCGCAGCGTCTCGCGCAGGACTAAGTCCATCGCCTCAAAGTAGGAGCCATCGAACGCATCCAACTCGCCGATGCATTCTTCCGCACCGCTGTACTCAAGGTGTGTCGAATACGGCGGATCCATGAACACGAAGTCCACCTTGGCGTCTTCGATAGGCAGCTTGCGCGCGTCAGCGCGAAAGATGTCGGGGCGCTGCGGCTGCAAGTCGTACCCCAACGCGCGGCGCTTCAAGCTGCGCGCGACATCCAAAGTTGTGCCCCCGCCGCAAAACGGGTCGACCACCAAATCGTTCTCGCGCGTGTAGCGCTGGAGCAGATTCCAGACGACATACGCCGGCGTGGCACCGACATAGCCGGGAGTACCCATCGGCTCATCGGAGTACTGCTGCGACGGGTAGTACCACAGCGTCGTGGTCTGCAGCTTGAGGGCCGGCCGCTCCATGCGCGGCGGCCGACGATGCGGTTGCTCGCGCTCCATCAGCCGCGCAGTTCGCCGCTCTCGCTCGCGACCTGACTCGTCGCCCTCGTCCAGGGCTCGCTCGTCAAGACTTTCGGAGCCGCCTGCAATTCGCTGTGGGGCAACAAGGTGCCGGGCAGGGCAGCGTCCAAGTACAGACACACCAGCATCCCCGTCATGACGACCAAGGCCGCCACCACTAGCGCGAGCACTTTCAGAGAAAGGCCACGGGGGTGATTGGGGAGGAGCGGGCTGTCCATACGGGCGAGGCGCGTGCGAGGGGGTCGAGCGCACCTGAACTAGCGCGCTCTTACACCTTGGATACGCTCGAGGGGTGGAGATTGTTGCGCGAAATCCCCGAGCGAGCTGCCTCGATGGCCGATTTTCGGAGCAGGAGCACCGAAAACGGGAACTAGATCTCTCAGTTGCTCCGTAGGCGGGCTGCCCAGTCCAGCAACTGGGCAAACTGGGCCGCGAAGTCGTGACTGCCGCCGGCAATGGGCGCTTTGAAGAACGGAGCCGTAGCCGCCAGTTCCCCCGCTTCGCCGTGCCGCTGGGCGCACTCCACCAAGCGCACCAAATCCAACACCAGCGGAGCCGCCAAGGCCGAGTCCGACCCCTGCCACGTGAACTGGAGGCTCATCTTGGCCCCAAGGAACCCCTCAAAGTGGATGTAGTCGAAAGCCGTCTTCCAATCGTCCAGCGACGGCACATAGTCGATCGCCACATGCCCGTGCACGCGCTGGTCATCCAGCAGCTCCTTCAGCAGGTCGCTCTTGTGCCGGATCTTGAGTTCCTTGTGCGCGGGGTCCGCCAGCACGGCTCCATCGCGATTGCCGAGCATGTTGTAGCCCTGCCACGACAGTACCCGCAGCGCACGCTGGCGGAACATGGGCGCGAGCACCGTCTTGACCAGCGTCTCGCCGGTCTTGCCGTCGTTGCCGCAATGCGCGCAACCTTGCTGGCGGGCGTACTCACGCAGAGCAGGGATGGAGGAGCCCAGATTCGGGGTGAAGTTCACATACGAGCAGCGGGCACGGAACGCGGCATAGGCGTACAGCACGCTCGCAGGATGCGACACCTGGGCGTCGAGCGAGCGCTCGAAGGCGGCCAGATCGTTCCACTCGGGACGCGGTTCACGTGCCGCTTCCGCGGAAGCAAGGTGCACCACAACCACTGAGGACAGCTGGTTGTCACGCCGGAACGCTTCGAGATCCGCCACCACAGCAGCGATTTGCTCCCGCGGTGTTTGCGAGGACAACGCGACGGTGCGCGGATCGAGGTCCGCGAAACCTGTGTCGCATTGGTCCAGCAAACCAGGCCGCAAGCGGGCCTCATACGCGTGCGCGTACGCGGCTCCGCTGGCGACGAGGTCGGGATCCAGAATGTGCTGCCGCACGAGTTCCAGCGCACCGCGCGACAGTTCGCGCTGGCACACATCGTGACCACCGAAGACCAAGCCATCGAGAGGCGCCAGCGCCAGACCTTGGAAGGGAGCCGTCTCGGTGACGATGCCCGTGGGTTCCAACAGACCTTCGCGCAAGCCATGCACGCCGTACACCACACAGGTCGAGATGGCGCCGCGCGCGCCCACTAGCCACACACCGGTACGCGGAGCGGCTTCGGGTGCAGAGGTCTTGTGCTTCATCAGGAGGAGTCTCGGAGTACTACGGGGAGCGGACGCGTTCCAACCAACGGGCGATCCATTCGGCGTCCTGACGCGGGAGGAACTCCGGCGGCACGGGCACGATGGGGGGACCTGCTGCGTTGAGAGGGGTAGAGATTGTGCCGTCCGCGCCGCGCGATGCCAGAGTGCCGGAGCCAACAGCGCTGGAAGTCGAGGCTGATTCGTCCGCAATTCCGGTGTTCGAGCCTGAAGCTGAGGAGCCTGAAGTGCTCGGTTTTTCCAAGCCGAAAGTCCGGCGCGCGCGTTCGAGGGTCTTGGCAAGGGGCTGCCCCAGACTCTCCTCCGTGGCCAGCTCGAGCGCAGCGGCATCCAAAGCTGTGCGGACATCCGCGCGTGCGGCCGCCGCCTGTGCAGGATCGGCCTGTTCCAAAGCAGACGCCAAACGCTCGGCTGCGAGTGCAGCCTGGGCGAGCGCTGTGCGTGCGGCAGCCGATGAGGCGGCCGAGGCTGTCAAGGCAGCTTGACGGAGTTCACCTGCGGCTGCGCGCAAGGCTTGCAGCTCGCGCGCGGCGTTGGCGCCCGGCAGACCGGCCTGAGTGCGGCCCTCCGGATTCGGTCCCGCTCCTTGGCCTGCGCGTGCCTCGTAAGCAGCCAACCAACCAATGCCGCTGACACAGACCAGCACTCCGGCCAGAGGCAAGGCGCTGGCCACCACACGCCAGACCGCACGCGGCGCCAGCTGGGGCAAGACTTGCGCGGCCAATGCATCGGCCATGCGGCCGGCGGGCGCGTCGAGAGTCGCTGTCAAAGCGCCTTGACAGCCACAGCGCGCATCCAAACGCCGCGCAAAGCTCTGTCGTTTTTCCGCGCGTTCCAGCCACACAGCCAGAGCGCCTGCAGCACCAACGACGAGCCACAAGCTGGCCGAGGCAGGTTGCCCATCCAACAACATTGCGGCCTGCACGCACATAGCCGCTCCCCCACCGGCCAGCAGAGCCGCACAACCATCAAGGACTGTTGCCCACAACGCGTAGCGCCGCACCTTGGCTTCCAGCTGCTGGCGCGCGCTCACGGGGCCACCTCACCGTTCCGCAGGCAGAGGCCCCAAGTCGGGGATGTGCGTCAAAAGCTCGTCAGGTAGACTTGACAAGCGATTGCGCGCAAAAATCAGCTGCACGGCTTGGCCGGTCTGCGGCAGCAACCAGCCATTCGGCAGCCACACTGTCTGGCGCACGCACTCGGGAGCCGAGGTCGTCAGTACCGTGTGACCTGCTTCGAAGAAGCTGACATTGACCAGGTTGCCCTCGACATCGGCGGCATAGACCGGCGCTTCTTCGGCGCGCACCGTGACCATACGCGAGCCAAGGTAGACGAACTTCTGGCGGCGCATCGCGGCACCCGTGCTGCGGTCAAGCACCAGGTCTTCCAAGCGGTGGAAGTGCACTTCCTCCCCCCGCCTCCAAGCCACATGCAGGTACAGCCCGTCGCCCTCGGGCGGCAAGACTTCAAAGGCACCGGGAGCAGCGTCCGCACCTTGTTTGGCCACCCAGCGGGCGTTCGTGCCCGGCGACAAGCCCAGCGCCAGCAAAGCCGTGTTCAACACGCTCGGCACCACAGCTGTGCCCAGCAAGCTCTCGTGAGCGGCACCGCGCTCGTTCACGAGCAGGTACTCGAGCAAGTCTCCACGCACAACCACATCGCACGGGATGGCCACCCAGCCGGCGTCAAAATTACTGGACACCTTCTGTTCGGCCAACACCTGCGCCAGCTTGGCGCGCGCATCGGGGGCCTGTTCCTGAGCATGCGTCAGCAACGCTGACCCTGCCAGCAACGCCACCAGCACCACACCAAGCGCACGCTTCATGCACCGGCACCCGGGCGCATCAGGCCCACCCGTTCCAGCTCGGGAGCCACCAAGGCGCGCACCGCCTCGGCATAGCGACGGATCTCGTACTGGGCATCCGGCTCGAGTCGTTGATCCAAGAAGTGCAAGATGCCCTGCAAGCTGACGGTCCAATACGCTTGCGTATAGACATTCTGCGGCAGGCACATGCGTGCGATCTCTTTGGCCACACCGCGCTGGATGCGCGACTCGTACAAGCGGAAGGCCTCTTCGCACTCGGCGCGCATCAAGCTGCGCTCGCGCTCGTGGTCAAAGCTCGCGGGCAACGGCTGCGAGCTTTGCTTGTTGCCGTGCGGCGGGTTCGCGCGCATGACCTTGGGGATGTAGTACTCATGCCCCCACTGCACATAACGCCCCGACACCTCGTTCCAGCTGCAGCCTTTGTCCGTGTCAAAGAGCACATCGAAGACCTGCAACGACACCGGCTCGCCGTTGACCTCGTACTTACGCCAGCCGGAGCCGACCTGGTACTTGAACGCCTGTCGGAACACGAACAGCGGCGCCTTCCAGTGGAAGGTGAAGAACGAGTGCCGGTAGGGCGAGGTGTGCCCGTGCTCCCACAAGAACTGGCACAACTTGCCATCCTTCTCATCGAAGCTCGTCTTCTGCTTGTCGTACGAGATGCGCGCAGCATTGACGACCTTCAGAGCAGGGTCCGTCTGCATGCGATCCACAAGGGCCACGAAGCCGATGCCATCGTCCAAGGTCCCGACTGCATCCGGCGGTAGAGTCGGGTGCAGATGCGGAGGCAGATTCTGGGCAGCTGTGTCCATAGGCGCGACGGTCTCCATGTGGTGCAGCAGGAGTGTAGTCCGAGCACCCGCTGTGGTTCTACGGGTGGCGTTCGGCAGCCGGCAAGCGTTCCGTCAGGTCGCTAGCCAACACGCCGTTCGGTGAAAGGTCGCGCTCGGCCAACTCGCCGGCCAGCGCATGGCGCTCGACGGCACTGCATGCGGCTGCGTACGCATCCCAACCCGCGACGGGGTGGCTGACCGTGCGCGCCAAGCAAGCCCCGAGCAACCCCGCGAGCACGTCCCCCATCCCGGCCTTGGCCATGGCGGGTGTGCCGTGCTGGCAACGCCACGTCCGCGTGCCTTCCACGACCAGTGTGCCGGCTCCCTTGAGCACGACCAACGCGCCGGTGCGCCGCGCCAACTCCTGCGCAGCGGCGAGACGCGCGGCCTCGCTGGCACCCACGGGCGCCCCTAACAACCGCTCGGCCTCCAGCGGGTGCGGCGTCAGCACCGTAGGCGCACGACGCGCGCGCAAGCACTCAATGCGACCCGCAAGCACATTCAACGCATCTGCATCCAGCACCAACGGCCCGTCAAAGCTCAGGCTGGCCTCGACCATGCGTTGCGTGCAGGCATCCGCAGACAAGCCGCACCCCGCAACCAAGGCATGTGGCGCACGCTGAGCCAACGCGCCGGCCACGTTGTAGTCCACGCGCTCGGAACAGTCGAGCACCACACACTCGGGCACCGTCAAAAATACTTGACTGGCTGTTTCGTCGTCACGCGCCAGATGCACCACCAAACCTGCGCCGCCACGCGCAGCAGCGCGACAAGCCAGTGTCGCTGCTCCACGCATCCAACGACTGCCCACCAACAGAGCCACGCGACCGGCTTGCCCTTTGTGGGCGTTGTGCGGCAAGGCAGGCCCTGCGCGTTGCATCACAGCACGACTTCCGTGTGGCCGATCGGCAATCCAGCCCAGTTTTTCAGCGTCTGTTCACGCCACGGCTCCAACCGCGCCAGCTCATCCGGCGTCGCCAGCTCGAAGCGTTCGAGCAAGGCCACCAGCAACGCATGCAAAGCGCGATTGTTGCCATCATCGATCTTGAGCGCCAACGCAAGGTCTTTGCCGCGCACGCCCAAGCCATACACAGCTTCGCCACCAATCTTCGGAAACAGCCGACCATTGGAGACGCGCACCAAGTCGGTGCAGATGCGCTTGCGCTTGCCCGCGATCAGCTCGGGATGGGACGCCACCGCCCCCAACATGCGCTCGCAAGCTGCGCGCCGCGCGGCAGGTAAACGCGCGGGATTCGCCACACGCGCAAAGGCGGTAGCCAAGCCCGTCAACGGCAACCGAAAGGTCGGTGCGCTGCAACCATCCACCGCCACCGACAAGTCCTCGGCCTCCACGCCGCTCATGTCCAGCATGGCATCGCGCACCAACAGCTGCGCCTCGCAATGCGGATCCAAGTAGCGCTCCTTGGGCACGCCCAAGTGCAACGCCAAGGCCAAGAACCCGGCGTGCTTGCCCGAGCAATTGTTGTGCAGACCCGAGGGCTTGGCGCCCGCGTCTTTCAACGCCTGGCGCGCGTCCGCATCGCCGGGGGGCTGGGGCCCGCACTGCAAATCAGCGGCCGTCAAACCCATGCGCGCCAAGAGGGCGGCGACGCGCGTGGTGTGCTGGGCCTCGGCGTCGTGCGAAGCCAAAGCGAGCGCCACTTCGTCATCACCGTAGCCGTACTTGGCCGCGGCTCCGGTCTCCAACAAGGGCAGAGCCTGGATCGACTTCACCGCACTGCGCGCATACACAGGCGCAGCCCATTCGCCAGCACCATCCACGACATTGCCGTGGGTGTCGACCAAGCACCACGCGCCGCGATGCTGCGATTCGACCTCAGGTCCGCGTGTCAAACGCACCAAGACGGGATTGTCGGGGTAGCCGGCCATGCACGCGCGAGTCTAGTACGAACGGGGCTGTGACGGACGGAGTCGGCTGCGCAAATCCGCACTTGTGCAGCGTGGGACTTGCACCGACGAGGGAAACGGGCGACAAGTGGCGCGTCATGACGCAGGAACCGCAGGACGCAGACGATCCCATGATCGACATGGTGCTGGGTCGGATTGTCATTCGCGATGGCACCGAACAGCAGCACATCTACCTCAAGGAAGCCCGCGGCGAACGCGGCTTTCCGATTGTGATCGGCTCCGTGGAAGCGGCCGAGATCCGTCGTGTGGTCACGGGCACGGTGCCGGAACGGCCGCTCACGCATCAGCTCGCACATGACTTGGTCACGGCTACCGGTGCGGTGATTGAGCGGGTCGACATTGTCAATCTGCGCAACAACACCTTCTACGCCCGCGTCGCCTTGCGCCCGCCGGCGCAGGGAAGCACGCCTGCGGCGCTCTGCGAGGTCGATGCTCGGCCTTCGGATGCGATTGCGCTCGCTCTGCGGGCCAAGGCGCCGGTGCGCGTGGCGGAAAGCGTGCTAGAAGCGGTACGCACGGACACTTCCGGGCCCGATCCTCTACCACCTACGCCCTAGAGTTGACTATCCTCCTTGCCCCTGCACGGAGGCGTGGCAGAGTGGCTGAATGCAGCGGTTTTGAAAACCGCCATGCCGCAAGGCATCGAGGGTTCGAATCCTTCCGCCTCCGCCACTCGATCATGATCCAAAAGCCCGATAACGCGCAGATGCGCGGCCGCAATGTGTTGGGCGGCGACTTGAAGACCTGCTCCAAGGAACCGCTGACGGGGTTTTTCCGCAACGGCTGTTGTGACACAGCGCCCGATGACCACGGCGTGCACACCGTCTGCGCCCGCGTGACGGCCGAGTTTCTGGCCTTCTCCAAGCAACGCGGCAACGACTTGTCGACGCCCGCCCCGCACTTTGGTTTCCCGGGCTTGAAGCCCGGCGACCAATGGTGCTTGTGTGCGGGGCGCTGGTACGAAGCCTACGTCGCAGGCTGCGCGCCCAAAGTGGACTTGGCGGCCACACACGAAGCCACTTTGGATGT